>JALVDI010000427.1 GCA_027009115.1 Polyangiaceae bacterium
TCGGCCCGCCTCAGCGGCGCTGCGCTCAGGAAGCATCGCCCCACCCCATCTGACGTCGAAGGCGCGCAAGGGCCACGAGCGTGCTGGAAGGGAGCGGGTCGACGTGGCTCAGAATGCGCTCGCCGTGTCCACTCGCCCGAATCGCCCACAGCGCGTCGCGGGCACACAGCTCGGCAAGACGCCAACGTTCTTCGGGAGTCGTGTCGGCCCACTCTCGGACCTCCTCCCTGACGGACGCGGCGTCGTCGACGATCCAGCCCGGTAGCTTCTGCAGCACGATCCAATCCTAGCAGCCCGAAGCGCACCGCAGCCTCGCCGCCGACGTCGACCACGCACGCGAGCCGTGGTACCTCCCGCCCATGGCCGACTACGTCTTCTCGATGAAGGGCGTCACGAAGGTCCACCCGCCGGACAAGAAGGTGGTGTCGGACCTCTATCTCTCCTTCCTGCCGAACGCCAAGATCGGCGTCATCGGACCCAACGGCGCCGGCAAATCGACGGTGCTGCGCATCATGGCGGGCGTCGACAAGGACTTTACCGGCGAGACCTGGCTGCGGCCCGGCGCGAAGGCCGGCTACCTGCCCCAGGAGCCCGACCTCGGCGACGCCAAGACCGTCCTCGAGGCCGTGGAGGTCGCCGTCCGACCGATCCGCGAGCTCATGACCAGGTTCGACGAGCTGAGCATGAAGCTCGGGGAACCCATGAGCGACGAGGAGATGACCAAGCTCCTCGAAAAGCAGGCCGCGCTCCAGGACCGGATCGACGCCGTGGACGGCTGGAACCTCGACCACACCCTCGAGCTGGCCATGGACGCGCTGCGCCTCCCGCCGCCCGACGCCGACCCCGCGAAGCTCTCCGGCGGCGAAAAACGCCGCGTCGCCCTGTGCCGGCTCCTGCTCGAGAAACCCGAGCTGCTGCTCCTCGACGAGCCGACGAACCACCTCGACGCCGAATCCGTCGCCTGGTTGCAAGGCCACCTGCAGTCCTATCCGGGCTGCGTCGTCCTGGTGACACACGACCGCTACTTCCTCGACGAGGTCGTCGAGTGGATCCTCGAGCTCGACCGGGGCGAGGCGTTCCCGTTCAAGGGCAACTATTCCGAGTGGCTCGAAGCCAAACAGAAGCGCCTCGAACAAGAAGAACGGCAGGAGAGCGCCCGCCAGCGCAAGATCAAGGAAGAGCTGGAGTGGGTGCGGGCGAGCCCCAAAGCTCGCCAGGCCAAGAGCAAGGCGCGCATCCAGGCCTTCGAGAGCCTCCTGCAGAACCGCGGCAAGAAGGCGCGAGACGCCAACGAGGTCCGCATCCCACCGGGCCCCCGCCTGGGGCAGAAGGTCATCGAGGTCCGCGGCTTGACCAAAGCCTTCGGCGACAAACTCCTCTTCGAGGATCTCTCGCTGCGGATCCCTCCGGGCGCCATCGTTGGCATCGTCGGCGCCAACGGCGCGGGCAAGACGACCCTGTTCAAGCTCATCGTCGGCCAAGAAAAGCCCGACGCCGGCGAGATCGAGATCGGCGAGACGGTCAAGCTCAGCTACGTCGACCAGCACCGCGACCACCTCGAAGACGACAAGACCGTGTTCGAAGAGATCAGCGGCGGCGCCGACGAGATCGATGTCGGCGACCGCACGGTCTCCTCTCGAGCGTACTGCGGCTGGTTCAACTTCAAGGGCTCCGACCAGCAGAAGCCCGTCAAGAACCTCTCCGGCGGCGAGCGCAACCGCGTGCACTTGGCCAAGCTCATGAAGAGCGGCGGCAACGTCTTGCTCCTGGACGAACCGACGAACGATCTCGACGTCGAAACGCTCCGCTCGTTGGAGTCGGCGCTCCTCGAGTTCCCCGGCTGCGTGCTCATCATCAGCCACGACCGCTGGTACCTCGACCGCATCTGCACGCACATCCTCGGCTTCGAAGGCGACAGCAAGGTCGTCTTCTTCGAAGGCAGCTATTCCGACTACGCCGCCGACAAGAAGAAGCGTCTCGGCGCCGACGCCGAGATCCCGCGGCGCATCAAGTACCGTAAGCTCACGCGCTGATGCCGCCGCGCCCGCTCACGCGGAGCGTGCTGCCCATCGACGCACACGTCCCAACCATCGTGGGTGCCCTGCGACGCCGACGGGCAGCGGTCATCGCAGCGGAGCCGGGCGCCGGCAAGACCACCCGGGTGCCCCCGGCGCTCCTGGAGTGCGCGGGCAGCGGCGACGTGGTCGTTCTCGAACCGCGCCGCCTCGCCGCCCGCATGGCCGCCCGCCGGGTCGCCGCCGAGCTCGGCGAGGAACTCGGCCACACCGTGGGCTACACGGTCCGCTTCGACGATCGCACAGGCCCCGCGACGAGGTTGCGCTTCGTCACCGAGGGCGTCTTCGTGCGACGTCTGGCGGCCGACCCGGAGCTGGCGGGGACGAGCGTCGTGGTCTTCGACGAGCTCCACGAGCGCCACCTCCACACGGACCTTGCTCTGGCCCTCGCCCGGCGCGCGCAGGAGCGCCGCGACGACCTGCGCCTCGTGGCCATGAGCGCGACCCTCGACAGCGGACCGGTCGCGGCCTTCCTCGATGCCGAGCTCATCGAGGTCCCCGGCCGAAGCTTTCCGGTGCGGATCGAGCACCTCGGCGGCGACGCCCCCCTCGAGCGGCAGGTCGCGAGCGCCGTGCGTCGACTGCTGCGCGAGGAGCCGGACGGCGACGTCCTCGTGTTCCTCCCCGGCGCCGCCGAGATCCGCCGCGCCCAACGCGCGCTGACGACCGACAAAGCCGAGGTGTGCATTCTGCACGGCGACCTCTCGGCCGACGCTCAGGAGCGCGCCGTCCGGCCCGGGCCACGCCGCAAGGTCGTCCTCAGCACGAACATCGCCGAGAGCTCGGTGACCATCGACGGAGTGGTGGCCGTCGTCGATTCAGGCCTCGCGCGCCGCGCCTCCGTCTCGCCTTGGACCGGCCTCTCCTCTCTTCAGACCGTCCGGATCAGCCAAGCCTCCGCCACCCAGCGCGCGGGGCGTGCGGGGCGAACCCGACCGGGACGATGCCTGCGCCTCTACAGCGAACACGAGCTGCGCAGCCGGCCGGCCCACGACCCGCCCGAGATCGTCCGGGCCGACCTGGCGGAGCTCGTCCTCTTGCTCCGCTCGCTGGGACAAGACCCGGAGCGCTTCCCTTTCTTCGAGCCGCCGCCCGCCGCCGCCGTGGAGGCCGCCGACGCGCTCTTGGAGCTCCTGGACGCCACCCGGGCCGGCACCGTCACCGACCTCGGCCGCACGATGCTGCGGCTCCCCACGCATCCGCGTCTGGCGCGGGTTGCGCTGACCGCCGTCGAGCGCGGCGTCGGAGCGCGCGGGTGCCTGCTCGCGGCCCTCGCCGCCGAACGGGACCTGCGCCTCGCCGCCAGGAGCCCCCTGCACCGCGCCGAGGCAAGCCACGAGGTCGGCGCTTCGGACCTCCTGGCACGGCTGGAAGCCTTCGAGGCCGCCGAGGCCGAAGGGCTACGCGACGGCGAGCTCCGAGCCCGCGAGCTGGACCCGGTCGTGTACCACGCCGCCCGCCGCAGCCGCGATCAGCTCGCCCGCGCCTTGCGCATCGACCGCCGCCCAAAGGCGCCCCTCGAAGACGAGGAGGAAGCGCTGCTCGTCGCCATCCTCACAGGCTTCCCCGACCGAGTGGGTCGCCGACGCCGGCCTCACTCGACGCAGATCGTTTTCGAGTCCGGAGCCGCAACCCTCACGGAGACGAGCGTCGTCCGCGAAGCCGAGCTCCTCGTCGCGACGGAGATCCGCGACGGGCGCGCTCGGGGCGGGAGCGGACGCGCCGTGATCCACGCGGCCACCCGCGTCGAACCCGAGACCCTCCTCGAGGTCTACCCCGAGCGCATCCAGGAGCAGCGGGAGCTCACCTTCGACGAAGACCTGGGCCAGGTCGTCGAGCGACACGCCCTCACCTACGGGGCCGTGCTCCTCGACGAAACGATCCGGCGCGACCCCGAAGGCCCCGAGGTGGCCCGCACCCTCGCCGAGGCCCTGTGGGGCCGTGGCCTGAACCAGACCTTCGATCTCGAGCCTCTGGAAGCGTTCCGACGCCGCGCCCGCTTCGCGATCGGCCACGGCCTACCCCTTGGCGACGTGGGCGACGAAGCGCTCCGCGCGGCGCTACGCGACCTCTGCACTGGGCGGCGGACGGCGGCGGAGCTCCAGGGCGCGTCCCTCCTCGACGCGCTCCGCGCCCGCCTCGATCCAACGGCGCTGGTCCGCCTCGATCGGATGGCACCAGCGGCGGTCGCCCTCCCGCGCCGCAAGCGCTGCCCGGTCCACTACGAGGCGGACCGGCCGCCGTGGATCGCCTCGCGGCTGCAAGACTTTTTCGGTTTGGAGGACGGCCCCCGCATCGCCGAGGGGAAGGTGCCGCTCGTGCTGCATCTGCTGGCTCCCAACCGCCGCGCCGTCCAGGTCACCACGGACCTGGCGGGCTTTTGGGAGCGCCACTACCCCACGATCCGCCGGCAGCTCCAGCGCCGCTACCCGAAGCACGACTGGCCCGAGGACCCGCGCCAATCGTGAGGCAAGAACTCACCTCGAAACCCTTCGTCGCCGCTGCCCACGCCCTCTGCCGCCCTCCTCTCACCTCGACAAGACTCGGCATTCCCTCGGCTCGCGGATGCGCCACCGCTCCCACCCAGTCTACGGATCGATGGACGATCGCTCTTGAAATGTGCTGTAGGCTCCGGCCCGTGGAGATGCCCTTCCGATCGATCCAGCGCGTCTACTTCGATGACCTCGACGCGCTGAACATCCTGCACAACGTGCGCTATCTGCTCTTCATCGAGCGCGCCCGGGGCGAGCTGCTCCAGGCCCTGGGGTTTCGGTGGCAGGACCCGATCGAGGTCAACCCGGACAAGCACCACGTCATCGCCCACCACACGATCGACTACCTCGTCCCGGTGCGCGGCGAGGGCGAGCTGTCGATCGAGCTGTGGCCGACGCACCTGGGGCGCTCGAGCCTCGTCATCGCCGCCAGCGTCAAGGGACGCCACGGCAACGTCGAGCACGCCCGGGCGCGGACCCGCCTCGTGCGGCTCGATCCGGAGACGCAGCGGCCCTGCCCGTGGAGCGAGCGGCTGCGTCGCGCGATCGCGCCGATGCTCCGTGACCCCGACGATCCACAATAGTTTTCCATAGGTTACGCCCACCGGCGGGCGCGCCATGGGGCACCGCTGGCGCCGCCCCGAGGGGCCGAGCTCTTGACCCTTCGCGTGCGCCGCGACAGAGCAACAGACCCATGGGAACCGCCCTACCGCTGCCGCGCACGGCCGATGCCGTGACCGAACGCGCGGTCGCCGGGAGCAAGCGTCGCTGGCTCGCCCTCGACCTCCTCCGCTTCGCGGCGGTGATCCTGATGGTCCAGGGGCACCTCTTCTACGTGGTGCTCGACGAAGCGCTCCGCACCGAACGCTGGTACGGCTACCACGCCTACGTCCATGGTTTCACCGCGCCCCTCTTCCTCTTCGCTTCGGGCGCGGCGTTCGGCATCACGACCCTCGACAAGTGGGCCGACCACAGCCGCTGGGGCCGGCCTGTCGCCAAGCGCTTCGAGCGCTACCTGATCATCGTCGGCATTGGCTATCTCCTCCATCTCGGCCAGCTCGAGCTCTCCTGGCTTCTTCGGCTGCCCGACGAACGCCTGATGCGCACCACCCGGGTCGACGCACTCCAGCACATCGGCGTCACGCTCCTGTTCGTCGAGGCTCTTGCGTTGCTCCTGAAGCGCAAGGCCCTCTTCCTCGGGGTCCTGGGGCTCTTCGGGGTCGCCGTCGTCGCCAGCGCGCCCTGGGTGTGGGGTTGGGAGCTGCGCCACGCGCCCATCCCGCTCGCCGCTTACGTCAACGCAAGCACCGGCTCGATGTTCCCGATCGTCCCTTGGGCCGGCTTCCTCGTCCTGGGCCTGCTCACAGCCGCCTGGGTCCAGCGCCGGCGAGAGCGGGTGCCTTTCGGGCTGAGGCAGCTCGCGGTGCCCCTCGCCGTGGTCAGCGCCCTGCTCCTGGCGGCGGGCCACGGCATGACGCGGTTGGGCTTCGACCCGTTCCCCGAGCACAACTACTGGAAGACGAGCCCCTGGTTCTTCCTGGTGCGGGCTGGTGTCGTCCTCGGCGTGCTGGCGGTTCTCTGCGCCGTGGACGTCGCGCTCCGCCATCGGCAGCGCGCTCCCTGGGTACGCTTGCTCCAGACCATCGGCTCGCAGACCTTGGTCATCTACGTCGCGCACCTGCTCGTGCTCTACGGCAGCGGCGTCGCGCCGGGACTCGGAACGCGCTGGGATCGCAACCTCGGGCTCGCAGAGTCGTCGGCCCTGGCGGTGGCGCTCCTGCTCGCGATGGGCCTGCTCGGCTGGGTCTGGGACCGCACGAAGCGACAGCACCCGGTGGCCTTCGACCGGGTCCGCTATGCGGCGACGGCGGCGCTCGTGCTGGTGTTCATGCTGCGCTGACAACCCTCCGCCGCGCCCTGTCTCGATGGACGCCAAGGTCTTCCAACACGCCGGATGACGCACTAGGCTCCCGCCCCGATGACATTCACCCCGAAGTTCCGAACCCTCGTCGACATCTTCGACCACAGCATCCAGACCTTCGCCGACCGCCCGCTCTTCGGCACCAAGAAGGACGGTCGCTGGCACTGGATGACCTACGGCGAGTTCGGCGCGAAGGTGGACGCGCTCCGAGGCGGGCTGGCCGGCCTCGGCGTGCGGAAGGGCGACCGCGTCGCCATCATCGCCAACAACCGCCCCGAGTGGGCCATCGCGGCGTACGCGGCCTACGGGCTGGGTGCCCAGTTCGTGCCGATGTACGAGAGCCAGCTCACCAAGGACTGGAAGTACATCCTCGGCGACTGCAAGGCGAAGGTCCTCTTCGTGGCCAACCGCGCCATCGCCGACAAGATCGCCGCGATCCGCGACGAGCTACCCGCCCTCGAACACGTGGTCGTCATCGACGGCGAAGCCAAGGGCGACGGCGAAGTCAGCCTCGACGCGCTGCTGCAGAGCGAGCCCGTCCCCGCGGCGGAGGTGGAGCCCGCCGACATCGCGGGCTTCATCTACACCTCGGGGACGACGGGCAACCCCAAGGGCGTGTTGCTCAGCCACGAAAACCTCGCCAGCAACGTCTCGGCCATCCACGAGTTCTTCCCCATGTCGCCGGAGGATCGCTCGCTGAGCTTCCTTCCCTGGGCGCACAGCTTTGGGCAGACCTGCGAGCTGCACGGGCTCTTGTCCATGGGCGCGTCGATGGGCATCGCCGAGGCCGTCGACAAGATCGTCGCGAACCTCGCCGAGGTGAAGCCAACCTTGCTCTTCGCGGTGCCCCGCATCTTCAATCGCATCTACGACGGCCTGCACAAGCGCATGCACGAAGAAGGCGGACTCAAGCTCAAGCTCTTCGAGGCCGCGGTGGCCAATGCCGTGCTCCGCAAAGAGCTCGCGCAGGAGCGGCGGCGAAGCGGCTGGGCGGACTTCAAGCACGGAATCTTCGACAAGCTCGTGTTCTCGAAAGTACGCGACCGCTTTGGCGGGCGGCTCAAGTACGCCTTCAGCGGTGGCGCCGCTCTCAGCCGCGAGGTCGCCGAGTTCATCGACAACCTCGGCATCATGGTCTACGAGGGCTACGGTCTAACGGAGACGTCGCCGATCGCTACCGCCAACAGCCCCAGCGGCCGCAAGATCGGGTCCGTCGGCAAACCCATCCCCGGCGTCGAGATCGAGATCGACACCTCCGCCACGGACGATCCCAAGCAAGGCGAGATCCTCGTCTTCGGCCACAACGTGATGCAGGGCTACTACGGCCTGGACGAAGAGAACGCGCGGGTCTTCGTCGAGAAGGACGGCAAGCGCGGCTTCCGCACCGGCGACATGGGCTACCTCGACAGCGATGGCTTCCTGTTCATTACCGGACGCATCAAGGAGCAGTACAAGCTGCTGAACGGCAAGTACGTCGTCCCCACGCCCCTCGAAGAGAAGCTCAAGCTCTCCCCCTACATCGCCAACATCATGATCCACGGTGCGAACCAGAACTACAACGTGGCGGTGGTGATCCCCGACTTCGAGTCGCTCGCAAGCTGGGCGGCGAACAAGGGACTACCGACGGAACCGGCGAAGCTCGTCGAAGAGCCGCAGGTCGAGGCCTTGATCCGCGACGAGATCGACAAGTACTCGGCGGACTTCAAGCACTACGAGAAGGTCAAGAAGTTCGTGCTCGGCACCGAAGACTTCACGACCGACAACGGCATGCTCACCCCCTCGATGAAGGTGAAGCGCCGCGTGGTCCTCGAGAAGTACGGTCCGGCGCTCGAAGCGCTCTTCACGGGCTGACGAACCAGAACGCCGGGGGCGCCCGCACCGACGCTGATGGCTCGCCCAAGTCGTCTCGGCATGCCCCACGGAAACTCGCCCCTCCGTGGGGCCGCGCCCCCCCCCAGAGTTCCTCCCTCGGCCGCGTCTCGCCGGGATGTCCTCGCGACGGCGAACCCGGGGCACGGGGGCAGACTGCTAGACTGAGTCGGTGGCCAACCTCGGCTATCTGCAAGTCGTCCGGCACTGCAATCACCTCTGTGGGTTCTGCAGCAACCCGACGACACCCTACGAGCACGACTTCGAATCGATGCAGCTCCTCGTCGACGACTTCGTGCGGCGTGGTTATTTTGGCCTGATCCTCACGGGGGGCGAGCCGACCCTTCACCCGGAGCTCCCACGGATCACGGCCTACGCGCGGCAGCAGGGGCTGCATGTCCGCCTCATCACGAACGGAACCCGCCTGGCGGACCTCGCCTTCGCCCAAGAGCTGGCCGCCGCCGGTCTCCAGCTCGCGCATATCAGCGTCTACTCCGTGCGCCCGGAGGTGGAGGCGGAGCTGCGCGGCACCGAAGGTACCCTCGAACGTGCGTTCGCCGCGGCGGACAACGCACACCGGGTCGGCATCGACGTCAACGTCAACTGCGTCATCAACGCGCTCAACGCCGACCACCTCGATGAGAACGCCCGCTACTGGATCGCGCATCACCCCCAGGTGCGTCACTTTGTTTGGAACAACCTCGACCCCTCCATGGGGCGAGCGGAGGTGAACCAGCAGCGCTTCACCCCGCGGCTCGCCGATTTCGAGCTCTCCCTGCATCGGGCGCTGCGGCTTCTGCACAAGACCGGCAGGACGTTCCGCGTCGAGAAGGTGCCCCTCTGCTACATGGCCGATTTCGCCTGGGCCAGCACCGAGACACGGAAGATCGTCAAAGGGGAAGAACGCATCGTCTTCTTCCTCGACGACAAACAAGCTGTACGTCAGACGGACTGGGAGCACGTCTACGGCGAGGCCTGTCGGGTCTGCACGCTTCGAGAGATCTGCGGAGGTCTCTTCGACCGCGGCAGCGGCTACGACCCAGCCGAGCTCTACCCCGTCTTCCTCGATCGCGACACCGTGGTACGAAGAATCATCGAAGACCCGGCCGACCCGAGCTTCCCGCTTCGAAACATCCGCGACTGGCGCGCCGACTTCAAGCAGCGGGTGCGCGCAGCCAAGGCGCGGCGACGGCTACCGGTCGCCCACGAGGCGCCTCCGGTCGGCAAGCTGACGGATCGGGGCAGGCGACGCTTCGAAGCAAAACGCCGCAGCGAGGAGCGGCGGGCCGCCGCCCAGGGCATCGCCATGGAGCGACGGCCCCAGGGTGAGCAGCCCCCGGAGTGAAGATCATGGGCGCACTTCTCGAAGGGACCGTCGTGCTGGCGACGGGGGGATTCTTCGACGTGGACACCGGCGAGGCCGTGATCCGGACGCGAATGCGCGGCCGCCTCAAGCACCGCAAGCGCAAGACGGACCTCTGCGTCATCGGCGACCGGGTTCGTCTCTCGCTCGTGCCCGACGAGGAGGGCGGCGATTTCGCCGGCGTGCTCGAAGAAGTCCTCCCTCGTCGGACCGTCTTCTCCCGGCGCCACCCTGGGCCGGGGGGGCGCTTCAAAGAAGACGTCCTGGTCGCCAATCTCGACCAGCTCCTGATCGTCTTCGCCTTCCGCGATCCCCCCATGCACGCGCGGCTGCTGGACCGCTTCCTCGTCATCGCCGAGCACAACCGCATCGAGGCAACCCTGGTCGGCAACAAGGTCGACCAGCTCGTCCCCGAGCAGAAGGCGCTGCTCGCCCGTTACGCCGACCTCGGTTACCCCGTGCACTACGTGAGCGCCGCCACCGGCGAGGGCATCGACGCGCTCTCGGCGTGCTTCGCTGGGCGGATTTCGGCGCTCACCGGCCCCAGCGGCGCCGGCAAGAGCAGCCTCCTGAACGCCCTCGACCCTTCGCTGGGGCTACGGGTCGGCGCCACCAGCGACCGCCACGGCAAAGGTCGACACACCACGCGCGTGGCGAGCCTTCATCGTGTCGCCGGCGGCTACGTCGCGGACACCCCAGGGATCCGCGAGCTCGGCGCCTGGAACCTTCCCGAGGAGGAGCTCGACCGCTGCTTCGTGGAGATGCGCCCCTTCCTCGGAGGTTGCACGTTCCGCGACTGCCGCCACCTCCACGAGCCCGGCTGCGCCGTCAAGGCCGCCGTCGATCAGGGCGCGGTGTCTTCCGAACGCTACGAAAGCTACGTCCGCATGCTCCTGGACGACGAGCGCTGACAACTCACCAAGCGCCCCCCCTAAAGGCTGACGCCCCGCGAGGAGCGGGTGACTCCTCGCGGGGCTGGGTGTGTCAGCGGGGGGGATTGGGGTGGACGGTGCCAAAGCACCGGACGGGCCCCAGGGGTGGAAGCGGCACCCGTCGAGAAGAACCTAGGGGAGATGACGCAGCGCGTCAAGCCTTCGTCTCCAAGAGCCCTGGGTCGGTCAGGAACTACCGAAAGCGCCCGGTCGCACCATGACGCGACGTGTCGACGCGGCGCGTTGATGGCCCGCCACCCGCGACGGATCGCGATCGTGGGGATGCTCGCAGGATGCCGCCAATCGAAGAAAGGATGTCCGAAGTGCGACCCGCTCCGCAGGCAGCCTGAGGCGGAGGAGCGCTCTTGGAGGTCGCGCTTGGAGCCAGTGCCAGGATCCGAAAAGCAGAACGGAGGATCGCGAAGGACCGGCGGCTCAGGGCAAGGCGCTGCGAGGCGGCAATGCGGACCGTCGCCCCACAGGAGCACGCCGCCATGGGGCGCCTCAGCGAGCCAGGACCCTTCTACCGCGAGGGATCACACTCTGGGGTCGCGCGCCGCGAGCCGCCGGGTTCGACGCTGCCGGGCCGCAGCGTCCCGCGCCCGGTCTTCGTCGGTCTCGAGGAGGAGCGGGGGCATCGGCGCCGGGCGCCCATCGTCGCCGATGTTCACGAAGGTGAGTAACGAATCCGCGCAGAGCACCCGCTCGCGGGTGGCGGTGTCCTCCCGCTCCACGGTCACCTCGATCTCCATGGAGGTCTTGAAGACGGCGTTGACGCGACTCTTGAGAATGACCACGTCCCCCAGCCGAATCGGCGCCAGGAAGGTCAGGGCGTCGACGGACGCCGTGACCGCGACGCGACCGCAGTGGCGCTGAGCGGTCACCGCCGCGCAGATGTCGATCCACGACATGATCGTGCCGCCGAACGCCGTGCCGATGGCGTTGGCGTACTGCGGAAGGACGATCTCGGTCTTCTCCGTGACGGAGTCCCGTGGCGTGCGCCCCGTGGTCATCGCTGATCTCCTGTCCTGCTCGCGCCCTACTCGCAAAAATGGGATCCGTCGGAGAGCCGACAGAAGTTTCGCGTCGTCCCCTCGCGGCATCCCTCCACGGAACAGCGGTCGATGACGTCGGGCGTCTCGACGGTCTCGCTCGGGACCTCGGCGATGACCCAGGACGCGCGGGTGCGCTCCGTCTCGTAGAAGGGGTGCTCAATCCGGAGTCGGCGCTCCGGGGCGAAGTCGTCGCCGAAGCCATCGCACCGCGGCGAAGCGCAGAAGCTCACGCGGACGAAGAGGTCGTCGTCGTACTGCCCGGGCTCGGCCACGATGCTGACGAGGTGCTGCGATGGGGCGGGCTCCAGGGGGATTCCGTCGAAGGGGACGGCGCCGGACCAGGGCACGTCGAAGCTGGCGTTCGTCCGCGCCTGGACAAAGGCGTAGATCGGCCCGCTCGCCTCCGCAGGCGCCGCTGGGAGCGCCAGCTCCAGCTCGAGGATCGCGTTCGTGCCGCAGGCGGTCACGGCGGGCAAAGCGAGCAAGCAGGCGAGGAGGTTGCGGCTCATAGGTCGATGACGAGCTCCGATTCGGGCTGCAGCCGCTCGGGACGGAGGAGCAGCCCGAGGGTCACCGCCGCGCCGGCGACGAGGACGCCGACCACGGTCCACAGGAGGATCTTGCCAACGTTCGGGCCCGTCGAAGGAGGCGGTAGCGCCCGCAGCACCACGGTCACCTCGCGCCGCTCTCCGTCCCGCAGACGCCCCTCCCACAGGAAGGGTTCGTAGCTGGGCAACTCGAGGCGGAGCGTGTGCTCGCCCGGATCCGCCTCGAGCTCGAGGGGGCGCTCGCCGGTGTCCTGGCGCGGCGCTCCGTCGAGACGCAGCTCGAGCGCGGGCTCGATCGGGACCTCCCGCAGCTCCAGAATGGCCACCCGCCGGGCGACCTCATCGCGGAGCGCGGGGGCCGTCTGCGCCATCTCCCCGTCGAGGTCGGGGTGCTCGCGCAGGAGTTGATCGAAGGCGTCTCGGGCGTCGCGGTAGCGCCCCAGAGAACGCAGCGTGGTCGCGGCGTTGAAGAGCGCCGCGGCGACACCGGAGAGGCGGTAGGCCTCCTCGAAGGCGGCCAGGGCGTCGGCCCAACGTCCGGCAGCGGCGTCTTCGGTGCCGCGCCGAAAGAGCTCCCGGGCGCGGAGGAGGTCCTCCCGCGCCGGTTCCCCGCCAGGTCCCGGAAAGACCGTCCGCTCTTGAGCCGCGACTGGCGCCGGCACCGTCGCGGCCAGGACGATCGTCGCGATGCACATAAGGCGGAGCATTCGGCCGGGAGTATAGCCCTTCGCGCTGGAGGAAGGGCAGGCCTCGCGATAGCCTCGGCCCGTGAGTGAGCCCCCGCCGCTGACCTTCGGACGCTACGAGGCGCTCTTCCACATCGCCAGCGGCGGAATGGCCGAGGTCTTCGCCGCGCGCCTGCGCGGACCGGCCGGGTTCCAAAAGCTCGTGGCCGTCAAGCGACTGCTACCGGACCTCACCGACGAGCACTTCGTCACGATGTTCCTGGACGAGGCGCGCCTCGCCGCGAACATCACGAGCCCGCACGTCGTGCAGACCCTCGAGCTCGGACGCGCCGACGACGACGGAGCGCTGTACATCGTGATGGAGCTCGTCGTCGGCGTGACCCTCTACGATCTCTGCGTCTCCATCTTCGATTCCACCATGGGCAAGACGCCCGTGCCCTACGTCGCGGAGATGATCGCTCAAGCGGCGCGAGGCCTCGACGACGCCCACCACGCCACGACGCCCACAGGTCAGCCGCTACACGTCGTGCATCGCGATGTCTCGCCGCAGAACATCCTCGTGGGGCTCGACGGACGGGTGCGCGTCACCGACTTCGGCATCGCCCGCGCCGTCAGCCGCAGCACTGAAACGCAGGTCGGCAAGCTCAAAGGGAAAGTGGCCTACCTCAGCCCGGAGCAATCGCGCAGCCAGCCCCTCGACCCCCGCTCGGACGTCTTCGCTCTGGGCATCGTCACCTGGGAGGCGCTCACGGGGCGGTCGCTCTTCAACACAGGCGACGCCCTCGAGACGGTCCGGCGCGTGCGCACCATGCGCATCCCGAACCCGCGGGAGCTCCGGGCAGACATCCCCGAGCCCCTCGCGCGCGTCGTCATGTGGGCCCTCGAGCGCGACCTCGATCGCCGCTGTCCGTCCGCCGCGCGGTACGCCCAGGCCCTCCGTGAGGCGGTCCCCGACCGCCCGGGCCCCAAGGAAATCGGCGAGCTCGTCCGCGAGCGTGGAGGCGCCTCGCTCCAGGCGATCCAGGCGCGCATGAGCCGCATCGACCAAGCCGCGCCGATGCGTCGACCCAAGACCGGCTCCCGCGTCGTTCCCGAGGCCGCTCCGAAGCTCGACAGTCGGCTCTTCCCCCTCAGCCGCGACAACATCCCGCGCCCCAGCGACCGCCCGGCCGCGGACCGTCGGAACGTGCCCACGGCGGTCCTCACCGGACCGGCGCCCGCCGCCGACCCTGCGCCACCCGCCGCCAGTGCCTCGCTCCGGGTCGCGGTAGGAATCGGTGTGGCCGCCTGGATCGGCGCGGCGGCGCTCCTGTGGTGGACCTTCAGCCGATGAACGCCGCGCCCAGTGCAAGCGGCCCAAGCCCGAAGCGTGGCTCAAGAGCCCGCTCCTGGACGCGAACACGGAAGCTACGACGCGAGCGCGTCGTAGAAATCAGTACGCTGGCGGCGTCGTCGCTAGGTTTTCTGCACGCACGAAATGGGTTCATCCATGCTCACCACCGATTCCATCCGCAAAGCCTATGAAGACATGCTCGCCGAGCTCCAAGCGCACGACGAGGTGACCATCACAAAGCACGCGCTTGGGGCGCCGATCACCTCTGAAGCCGAGCAGCGGGAGATCGCCGAGGCACTTCGCTTGCCGCTCACCCCCACTTTGCAGGCCTACCTCGCGTTCGCCAACGGCCTCTCGCTGGAGTGGCAATACGAGGAAGGCTGCAACGGCGGAAGCATCGGTTTGATCGATCTCAGGACAGCAGCCAACCCCGAGACCTGGTTGGCCCCCATGGACGCCCTCGAGTTTCCTATCGAAAGCTACGGAATCGAAGCGGAAGAGGCGCTCGGCGCGGTCTACCCGATCGAGTTTTTCCAGTACGACGAAGACAACGTCGAGCTTGCCGGCGTAATCACAGGCCGAGACACCATCGATGTCTTCGTCAGTGAAGACGAGGTCGCCTGCCTGGAGGACACGGCGTTGCTCTCCTTCGGGGACTACCTGGACTTGCTCTTCCGCAGCTACGGAGCCCCGATGGCGCGCGCCGCGCTGCAGATGGGGTACAGCAACACGGAGTCCAAGCGAGCCCGGGACCTCTACCCCGGCCTCTTCGAGAAGACCTACTCTCTGTCGGAACTTATCGAGCTGAGCCGGTCCGAGCCCAACAATGAGGAGATCGCGGCGTTCTTCCGCTGATGCGGCTCGACCACCCCCTGAGCTTGGGACCGGCTGTTGGCCGAAGCCCGCCCGCCTCTCCGTAAGGCTCTGTGTCGAGGGAGAAGCATGCGGAATTGAGAGGAGGACTCGCCCCAGGCCCCCTGTCGGTCGAGGCTCGGATCAGGCGGTGTCGCGGAGCACGCCTCGTAGCGCGTGCGACGCGCTCGCACCGAACCGACCTTTCGGCCGCAGCGCGCTTGTGCGGAAACTCATCCTGCGCTAGTGCGCTCCGGCCCCGAGGTCCCTCCGTCCGTGGCGGATCCCGTACCATCCCCGCTTCCCACGGATGTCGGGGGCGCCTGGGGCCTATGCGAGTGACCATATGAGCGAAACGAACGACCTCTTGCGCGGTGAATTGGAGCGTCTCTTCGACCTCGAGGAGATGATGGAGCTCGCCTCCGAGCTCATGGGCTACGACCCCGCCGACCTGGGCGGGACCACCGGCAAGGGCGCCTTTGCCCGCGCCCTCGTCGAGCGATGCGCCGCCGATAGCGCGCTGCAAGCCCTCGCCGACGCGATCAAGATCTCGGGCAAGGACGCCGACTTGAGCCCGGTGTTCCGAAGCCGCGCCGGACGCGAGCTCGAACCCGGGGAAGACGTCGGTGGCTTCCGGATCCTCAAACCGCTGGCGGACGGGGGGCTGGGCAAGCTCTACCTCGCGGAGCGCAAGCTCGAAGGCGAGGAGAAGCAGCGGGTCGCGATCAAGGTCATCCGCTCGAGTCTCTCCCGGGACGAGGCGGCCGTCGCGCGCTTCCTGACCATCCAGCGCGCCTTCCGACGCATCGACACCGAAGGCATCGGCAAGGTCCACGGTTGCGGTCGGCTGCCTGACGGCCGCCCCTGGGTCGCGACCGATTACATCGAGGGACAGACCCTCGCGGCCCGCATCGAGCGGGTCGGGCCGATGCACTTCAACGAAGTGCGACCAGTCCTTGCCGGTGTGCTTCGCGGCCTGCAGGCGTTGCACGACAAGGGCCTGGTGCACTCCGACGTCAAGAGCGGGAACGTCTTCGTCGTGCGGCCCAAGCGCGAGGACGGTACCCGCGGCGAGCCGACGGGCGTGATCGTCGACGGCGGCGCCTACCGCCTGCTCTCGAGCGGCGCCGCGCGGCAAGACGCGATGGGCGCGCTGCGGGTGTTCGGCAACGCCCAGGCCATCGCCCCGGAGATGGCGCTGGGCCAGAGCATCGAAGCAAGCGCCGATGTCTACGCCGTGGGCGTGATGCTCTACGAGGTCCTCACCGGCCGAGTGCCCTTCGTGGGCGAGAGCGCCTTCGAGGTGGTCGCCCAGCACCTTGGGACCACGCCCACGCCTCCCTCGGAGGTGGCGCCCAAAGGCTGGGTGTCTCGGGAGCTCGACGCCCTGGTCCTCAAGACCCTGGCCAAGAACCCGGCGGACCGCTTCGGCTCCGCGGCGGAGCTGCTGGAGGCCATCGACGAGCTGGCCAAGCCCAAGGTGCAGCGCAAGGAGCTCGACGAGGCAGCGTTCGCCGCAGCCCGCGAGCTGCTCGAAAACAACCCGAGCGACCCGGACGCCGCGTCTCGCCTGGAGCAGGTCGTCGCACCGGCGGGGGCCTGGGACAAGGCGGTCGAGGTCTTGCGAGCCTGCGCCGAGAAGGTCGAGAGCGCCGACGACAAGAAGGCACTGCTCTACCGCGCGGTGCGCATTCGCGAGGCGGAGCTCGGCGACAAGAAGGGCGCCGAGGAGCTCTACCTCGCCATCCTCGAAGCCGATCCGAACGACGAGGTGGCGCGGAGCGGACTCGAAGAGATCCGCCGGGCCCTCGGCGATCACGAAGGACTCGCTGAGCTGCTCCTCGAGCGCGCCGAGAGCCTCGAGAACGCCGACGAGCGCGCGGAGGTCCTGCGCGAGCTCGCCAGCATCTACGAGGATCAGCTCGGAGACCCCGACAACGCCCTGGTGGCGTGGATTCAGGCCCTCGCCGATCAGCCTCACGACGACAAGAGCGTTCGCGCCATCGAGCGCATCGCCGGCGACAACACGGAGCGCTGGAACGAGGTGCTCTCCACGCTCAGCGAGTTCGTCCAGGAAGGCGACGACCCGACGACCGTGGTGCTCTACTGCCTCATGGGGCGCTGGTACGCCGACGCGCTCAAACGCCCCGACTTCGCCCTCGCGTGCTACGCGAAGGCCATCGAGCTCGACCCGCAGTGCGACGCGGCATACGAAGGCACCCTCGACCTCTACCGGAAGGCCAACTCCTGGCAGGAGATGGTGCAGCTGCTCGAAGCGCGCGCCGCCGCGTCCACCAACCCGGCTTCGGCTCGGGACTATCGGGCGGAAGCAGCCGTCGTCGTCCTGGAGAAGATAGGGGACAAGGACCGGGCGACGGAGATGTTCAAGCGCGTGCTCGGCGCCGACCCGACGCACCCGACGGCGCTCGATGCCCTCGAACATCTGCACGAAGAGCGCGCCGAATGGCAGCAGCTCGGCAAGCTGCTGGAGCAGCGGATCAAGCTCACCGGCGGGCGCGAGAAACTGGCGGCGACCTTGAAGCTCGCCGAGCTCTACGAGGACCGCCTCGACGACCTGGACAAGGCGATCGTGCACTACGAGGCGGCCTTCGCACAGGACGACACCTGCCTGGACGCCCTCAAGGGGCTCGAGCGCGTCTACGCGCGCAAGGGCAACCACGAGAAGCTGCTGCGGACGCTCGAACGACAGATCCCGCTGACCGCCACGCCGCGCCAGAAGATCGCGGTGCTCGAACACATCGGCGCCATCCAGGAGGAAGAGTTCGTCGACCACGAGGCGGCCATCGCCGCCTACGAAGGGGTCGTCGAGATCGACCCGGGCAACGAAAACGCCAACCCCGCGCTCGCGCGCCTCTATCGGCAGAAGGGTCGCTTTGACGACCTCGTCGAGACCCTCGAACGCCACGCGCGCGCCACAGAAGACGAGCGGCGCAAGACGGACCTCATGCTTCAAGCGGCGCGGGTGCTCATGGCCGACGTGGGAGCCCCGGAGCGGGCTCTCGAGATCGGCCAGCGGGTGCTGGCGATCGTGCCGGAGCACCCCGAAGCGCTGAGTCTCGTGGCCCGCCTGCAGGCCAAGACAGGCGATGCGAGCGCGGCCGTCGCCGCCGTCGACCGCCTCGCGGAGGCAGCGACCGACAGCAAGAAGAAAGCGGAACACTACGTCGAAGCGGCCAAGCTCCTGGAGGAACAGGGCGACAACGACGGCGCCATCGATCGCTACAAGAAGGCCCTCGACGCCGACGAACGAAACACGACGGCGGCGAGCGCGCTCCGGCGCCTGTACACCAACCGGGGCGACGCCCACGGCGTGGCCGAGCTGCTGCGCCGTGAGATCGAGGCGACCGAGGGAAGGACACGGCAGGCGGAGCTCTACGCCGAGCTTGGCACCCTCTACGCCGAGCGCCTCGACGACGCCGAGCGGGCCCGGGACGCCCTCGAAAAGGCCCTCGTCCTCGATGCGACCTGCACTCCGGCGGCACGCGCCCTGGGCCAGCTCGCCTTCGACGAAGGGCGCTACGACGACGCGGCGAAGTACCTCGAACCACTCCTGGCGCGCACCTCGGAGATGGACGCGGAAGAGGCGCGCGATCTCTCCCTGCGCTGCGGTGACGCCCTGCGCGAGCTCGGAGAGTACGCGAAGGCGCAGCGGGCCTACTTGAACGCCAAGGCCTATGCGCCGACGGATCGGGAGGTGCTCGAGCGCGTCGCCGACGTAACCTTCGAGGCGGGCGAGGCCGACGAGGCCGCCGAGCTCTACGGCGAGCTGCTCGAAAAGCTCGGCGGCGAGCTCGAGCCCATGGATCGCGGGCGCATCCTCTATCGTCGCGGCGAGGCGTTGCGCCGGGCCGGGCAACTCGACGAGGCCATCGCGCCGCTGACCGAGGCTGCCGAGCTCCTCCCAGAAGACCCCGCGCCCCTCACCAGCCTCCGAGAGCTCTACGCGGCCAAGGAAGAATGGGACAACGTCGTGCGCACGCTCCGCCGCCGCATGGAGCACGCCGACGACTTCGAGCGCTTCGACCTGCTGGTGGCCGTCGGCGACATCCTCAAGGACAAGCTGAGCGACACGGAGAAAGCCGCCAAGAGCTATGTCGCGGCCCTCGACATCAAGCCCGACGATCGGAACCTGCTGACCAAGCTGATGAGCGTCTACAGCGAGACCAAGGACTGGTCGCGCCTGATCGAGATCATCTTGCGGATCGCAGAGCTCGTCGAGGAACCCAAGCAGCTCGCGAAGTACTACGTGACCGCCGCGTCCATCGCGCACAAGGAGCTCGAGCGCCACGGGGAGGCGGCCGACTACTACGAGCAGGCCCTCGAGAACGATCCGACGATGGAGCGGGCGTTCCAGGGGCTCGTCGCGTGCCTCGAGGCGGCCGAAGACTGGAGCGCGCTGGCGCGGGCATATCGAGCCCAGCTCGAACGGCGCGCGGAGGAACCGGCCGAGGAGCGGGCGGCGCTCTGGGACGCCCTGGGGGACGTCTATCGCGACAAGCTCAGCGACCTCAATCAGGCGACGGAAGCCTACGAGCAGGCTCAAGAGCTCGACCCGGACAGCCGCCGGAGGCTCGAACTGCTCACGGAGATCTACGAGAAGAACCCGAAGCGCTTCTACCGCAAGGCCGTCGACGCCCACATGCAGATGCTCCGCAAGAGCCCCTATCGGGTCGAGTCGTACCGGGCGCTCCGGGAGCTCTACGAGAGCCTTGGAAAGCGCGACGAGGCCTGGTGCATCGCCCAGGTCTTGCACGCCATCGACATGGCGAACCCGGGAGAGGAGACCCTCTTCAAGAAGCATCGCTCCCGTCATCCCGCCGCCGCCGAGGAGTTCTTCAACGAGGGGATCTGGTTCAACGACATCCTCCATGTCGATCAAGACCCGCTGCTGACGGGCATCTTCGCGGAGATCACGCCGGCGGTCGTGGCGTCCCGCTCTCAGCCCTTGTCGACCTACGGACTCGAGGGCGCAGCCAGGCGCGACCCGGAGACGGATGAGTCGGTCATGGTGCAGACCCTCCACTACGTGGCGGGGGTCACCCAGATCGAGCTGCCCGAGATTTACTATCGCGAGGACGACCCCGGCGGCCTGAGCTTCGTGTTCACGAACCCGCCGGCGATCGGTATCGGCAAAGCGGCCCTCGCGGGCGGCCCGGCGCAGGCTCTGGCGTTCCTGGCGGGCCGGCACCTGTCGTACTTCCGCCCCGGTCACTACCTGCGGCACCTGGTCCCTTCCGGCAGCGGTCTTCGCGCCTGGTTGCTCGCGGCGATCAAGCTCACGACGCCGGCCTTCCCCATCCCGGCCAACCTCCAGACGAAGGTCGACAAGGCCTTGGCGGCCCTTGGCGAGCACATCGAGGCGGCGGGCCGCGGGCGGCTCCACGAGCTCGTACAGAAGCTCCTGGCGGCAGCGCCGGAGCTCGACATGAAGAAGTGGGTCGCGGCGGTGGATCTGAGCGCCGACCGAGTCGGCTTCGTAATGGCCAACGATCTCGAGCTGGCCGCGGCCGTCATCAAGGCGTCGCCGGAGGACGAGAAGGTCCAGAAGGAGCGGCTCAAGGAGCTCTACCTCTACGCCGCGAGCCCCGAATATCTGACGCTGCGGCAGAAGCTGGGCATCGCCCTCGAAGGCTGAAGCTTGACAGCGGGCAGGGCCGAGCCCAGCCTTGGAGAAGTGAAGCGGTCCTTCCTGGCGTCCGTCGTCTTGCTGCTCGCATCGAGCACGCTGCTCGACGCCGTCGCCTATGCGGACCGGGCCGACGACTGCTGGTTCATGCGGTTGACGCAGGCGGAACGCCCGCCCTGCTGCGACCTGATGGGCAAGACGCGACTGACCCTCCCCGGCGGTGATTGCTGCAAGCTGCTCGTCTGGGAGGTGGGGCCGGATCGCGTCGTCTCGGACGCCGCGGTGCACGTGCCGCCAGCGGCTCTGGCCCTCTTGCCGCGCATCTTCCTCGCGGCGCCGCCACCGGCGGTCGCCCCCCTCGTTCCATCCCAGGCTCGGGCGCCGCCCCCGCCCTGGCGACCAACCGACACCGTTCGTCTCCTGATCTGACGCCGAGGGCGCCGGAGCCACGTCTCCGTGCGCCCACGGACGCGTCCGCGTCCTGACCCGGCACCCGATCTCAGGAGTTGAACGATGCGAACCTTTTGGGTCGTGCTCGCGGCGCTGACCGCCTGCGCGACGAATCCCCAACAACGAACTTTGGCGCGCTTTCGCGAGGCGGAGGCCTCCCGCGCAGCGCCGCCGCCCATCGACGGGCGCCTCGACACCTACGTGGCCCGCGCCACCGCCGAGCATCCGCTCACGCGAGCGGCCTTCGAGCGCTGGCGGGCGGCGACCCACCGCATCGCGACGCGACGCGGGTGGCCACGGCCCACGATCCGCTACGCCGTGTTCGCGCGCCCCGTGGAGACCCGTGTGGGACCGCAGCGCCAGCGCGTCGGCTTGCGCGTACCCATCGCCTGGCCCGGAGTGCTCCGCGGCGAGGCGGAAAGCGCCGCGGCGGTGGCCGATGCCGCCGGTCGCCGCTTCACGGCCCAGCTACTGACCCTTCGCCAGCGGGTCGCGGATGCCTACTGGCTTCGTTGGCTCTTGCAGGTGCGTGAGCACTCGCTCCTGGAGCAGCGTGCGGTCCTGGACGCCCTCGCCGAGGTTCTCCAGGGTCGCATCGCCGTCGGAGCAGCCTCCCTCGGCGACCTGCAGACCATTGAGCTGCGCCGCGCCCGCCTCGACGATGCCCTCGCCTCCCTGGGTCCGGCGCGCCGGCGAGCGGACGCCATGCTGCGCGCGGCGACGGGGCTGGACGCGGACGCGGAGTTGCCGATCCTCGAGGCCCCCCCTGCCCTCCTCGCTCCCGCCGAGAGCTTGCCGGCACTCCGTCAGGCTGCGCTTCAGCGCCCGGAGGTCGCCGCTCACGAGGACCTCGCGGTGGCCCGGGAGCGGGCAGCAGAAGCCGCACGCCTGCGGCGCTACCCGACCTTGGGCTTCGGTCTGGACTGGATCGAAACGGGGCCATCACGCATGGGGACCGTCCAAGGCAGCGGAGACGACGCGCTGCTCTTGGGCTTGACCGTTTCGGTGCCGACGGACGTCGCGGTGCATCGCGCCGCGGAGCGGGCAGCCCGTGCCGAAGCGGAAGCCGAACGCGCCGCAGGCGAGGCCGAAGCGCTGACGATCGCGGCACAGGTGGACGCGGCGTGGGCGGAGGTCGAGGACGCCCTAAGACAGGCGAGGCTGTACGAACAGACGCTGTTGCCCCAGGCCGAAGCGGCTTACGAATCGCTCTTGGGGCAGTACCGCGCGGGCAGCGGGGCGGTGGCCACGCTCCTACTGGCGCAGCGGGAGCTGTTGGAGTTGGCCCTCGCCGTTGACGAAGCCAGGGCTCGCTACGCCCGGGCCTGGGCGGCCCTCGAGCGGGCCGTGGGCCGTCCCGTGGCCGGCGCGTCCCCCGAAACCGCCGGCCCGTCCACCGAAGCCGGCCCGTCTACCGAAACCGCCGGCCCGTCCACCGAAGCCGGCCCGTCCCCCGAAGCCGGCCCGTCCACCGAAGCCGGCCCGTCCACCGAAGGAGGCCACCATGAGTGAGGCGACCCCCCAACCCAAGCGCGCGCGCTCCTGGGCGCTCCCCCTGATCCTGGTGGCCGCCGCGTCCTTCGCCGCCGGAACATGCGCCGGCGCCGACGACCCGCGGGACCCGAACGACGCCGCCGAGACAGACCACGAGCACGGGACCGACGAGGTCTGGACCTGCTCGATGCATCCCCAGATCCGCGCCGACGGTCCCGGCACGTGCCCGATCTGCGGCATGGATCTGGTGCCCGCCTCCTCGCTGGACGAAACGGGCACCGACGACACGGTGATGTTGAGCGACCGAGCGCAGAAGCTCGCCCGCATCGTGACCCAAGCTGTCCGGGAGACGGGGACGAGCGGAAGCGCTCGACCCCTCGTGGCGCGCGTGGAGGTCGACGAGACGCGCCTGCACGACGTCACGAGCTGGATTGCTGGCCGGATCGATCGGCTGCATCTGCGCACCACCGGGGAGCGCGTGCGGCGGGGGCAAGTGGTGGCCACCCTCTACAGCCCCGAGGTCTACGCCGGCCATCAGGACCTGCTCACGGCCAGGCGCCAGCTCGCCCGCCTTGGCGACGGTTCGCCCGCGGCGCGGGCGGCGGCCGAGGCCGCGTTGGATGCGGCCCGTGAACGGCTCCGGCTCTTGGGCGTGGACGCCGCCCAGCTCGAGGCCTTCGAGGCAGCCGAGCGGCCCACGCGGGCTGTGCGAATCCGCGCCAACGCGGCGGGCACCATCCTCGAGCGGGTGGCGACGCAGGGGCGCTACGTGAGCGCAGGATCCGTCCTCTATCGGGTGGCCGATCTGCGCCGCGTCTGGGTTCAGCTCGAAGCCCACGAGCGCGACCTACCGCTGCTCCGCGTCGGGCAGCGGGTGGATCTGGACTTCCCATCGCTTCCAGGTCGCGAGATCCAGGGCGAGGTCGCGTTCGTCGACCCCGTCGTCGACCCGCAGCGTCGTGTCGCCAAGGTGCGCGTAGTGGTCCGCAACGAAGACGGTGCGCTGCGCCCCGGGATGGTGGGGGAGGCGCGGCTCGTCGTCGGAGGTTCGGACCAGCTGACGATCCCGGCCACCGCACCCCTTTTCACGGGTCGCCGTTCGATCGTCTACGTTGAAGTGCCGGGGGAACGGCCCAGCTACGCGCCCCGCACCGTCACCCTCGGACCTCGCCGCGGAGACGTCTACCCGGTGCTGGCAGGGCTGGAGGCGGGGGAACGCGTCGTCGTCCACGGGGCCTTCGTGCTGGACGCCGACCTTCAGCTCCAGGGCGGCCGCAGCATGATGACACGGCCGGACGACACCCAGCGCGACGCGCTCCCCGCCGAAGAGCGGGGGGCCCTCGTCCCCGTCGTCGAGGCCTACCTTCAGCTCGCGGAGGCTCTGGCGACCGACGACCTGCAAGCAAGCCGCCAGGCCGCTGAGGCGCTGCATCGCGCGGTCATGGCGGTCGATGCGCTGGACGGGTGGGACGCGATCGGCGAGCCGCTGATGGCGCACGCCCGACACGTCGCCCACGCCACGGACCTCGCGGGGATGAGGCAAGGCTTCGAGGCGCTCTCCTCCGCGCTGCGCGACCTCTTGGTGCGCTACGGCAACCCGACGGAAGCGCCGCTGCGGCTAACCTTCTGTCCAATGGCCTTCGACGGCCGCGGCGCCTACTGGCTGCAGCGGTCCGAGGAGGTGCGCAACGCGTACTTCGGTGAGGCGATGCTCTCCTGCGGGAGCATCGAAGCCACGGTCGACCCGGGGGAGCGCCTGGAGGAGTCGCCGTGACCGAGCCACGCGAAACCCCCGAGACCTTCTGGACACGGCTGGCGGGCTACTTCGTCGACGCCAAACCGGTGGTCGTGCTGCTGCTCTTGCTGCTCGTCGGAGGCGGTGTCGCCTTCGCGCCCTTCCCGTGGGAGCTGCCCTTTCCCCGCGACCCCATCGCCGTCGACGCCATCCCGGACATCGGCGAGAACCAACAGATCGTCTTCACGGAGTGGCCCGGGCACGCCCCCCAAGATGTCGAAGACCAGATCACCTACCCACTCGTCTCGACCCTCCTCGGTCTTCAGGGGGTGCGGACCGTGCGCAGCACGTCGATGTTCGGATTCTCCAGCATCTACGTGATCTTCGAGGATCGCATCGACTACTACGAATCGCGCACCCGCCTGCTCGAGAAGCTCGCGTCGCTGCCGCGGGATCTTCTCCCGGCCGAGGTCTCGCCGATGCTCGGACCGGATGCGACGGCCCTCGGCCAGGTGTTCTGGTACTCGCTGCAAGGGCGGACCCCCGACGGGACCATCGCCGGCGGCTGGGACCTCCACGAGCTGCGCACTCTCCAGGACTACACCATCCGGCCGGCGCTCCAGGCGGTGCCGGGCGTCGCCGAGGTCTCGTCGGTCGGCGGGCACGTCGCCGAGTATCAGATCGACGTCGATCCCGAAGCGCTGCTCGCTGCGGGCGTAACCCTCGATCAGGTCGCGCGGGCTGCCAGCGCCGCAAACCTCGACGTGGGCGCCCGTACCCTCGAGGTCAACGGCGTCGAGTACGTGATCCGTGGACTCGGTCAGCTCGAGGAGCCCGACGACCTCCTCTCCGCAGTCGTCACGGTCCGCGACGGCACGGCGATCCACATCGCCGACGTCGCCCACGTCTCCCTCGGACCGGCGTCGCGCCGCGGCCTCCTGGACGACGCCGGCGCCGAGGCCGTCGGTGGGATCGTCGTCGTTCGCTACGGGGAGAACCCCCTTGCAGTCATTCAACGGGTCAAAGCGGCCATCGAAGAGCTCGCTCCTGGCCTCCCGGCACGCACCCTCGAGGACGGCACCGTCTCGAAGGTCACGATCGTCCCCTTCTACGATCGCACGGGGCTCATCTACGAGACCCTCGGCACCCTCTCTTCGGCGCTCTGGCAGCAGCTCTTGATCACGATCCTCGTCGTGCTCGTCATGCTCCGCAGCCTGCGCGGCAGCGTCGTCGTCAGCGCGATCCTTCCCCTCGGCGTGCTCTTCGCCTTCGTCGCCATGAAGGCCGTCGGAGTGGACGCGAATGTCATGGCGCTCGCCGGCATCGCCATCGCGATAGGAACGATGGTGGACGTCGGGATCGTCTTCGCCGAGAACATCACAGGGCACCTCGACGAGGCGGCGAGCGAGCGGCCGAGCTGGCCTGCCCGCGCACGGATCGTCCGACGCGCGGCGGGCGAGGTCGCACCGGCGGTGCTGACGAGCGTGCTGACCACCGTCGTCAGCTTCTTGCCGGTGTTCGCCCTCACCGCCAGCGAGGGGAAGCTCTTCCGCCCGCTGGCGTGGACGAAGACCTTCGCGCTCATCGGCGCATTCGTCGTCGCGCTGCTCGTCGTACCGTCCCTCTCCCATGTGCTGCTGCGACCGCGCCGCGAATCGGCGGACGCCCCGGAGGGGTGGCGCGCCTGGCTACGCCCCGAACACCTCCTCGACGCCTTGATCGTCGCCGGCGTGGCGGTGGTCCTGACGATGGACTGGGAGCCCCTGGGACCAGAAGCAGGCCTGGTGGGCAATCTGCTCTTCGTCGGCGTCTCGATCACGGTGGTTCTCGGTGGATTCGCGCTCTTTCGTCGCGCCTATCCGCGCCTCTTGAGCGGCTTCATGGCCCACAAGGCGGCGTTCCTGGCCATGCCCACGGCCCTGCTCCTCCTTGGGCTGACGTCCTGGAAAGGGATCGAGTGGTGGATCCCTTCGTTCCTCGAGGGAGCGGCGGACCGCATGGGGCTGTCCGAGGTCTTCCCCGGCCTCGCCGAGGACGACGAGGCGGCGTTCGACGAAGGCTCGTTCTTGTTCATGCCGACCACCACCGCGCACGCGAGCTT
>JALVDI010000428.1 GCA_027009115.1 Polyangiaceae bacterium
ATGGGACCCGAGGGCTCGCTGTCTTCGCTGTCTTCGCTGTCTTCGCTGTCTTCGCGGTCTTCGCTGTCTTCGCGGTCTTCGCTGTCTTCGCTCTCTTCGCTGTCTTCGCGGTCTTCGCTCTCTTCGCTGTCTTCGCTCTCTTCGCTGTCTTCGCGGTCTTCGCTGTCTTCGCTCTCTTCGCTGCCTTCGTCGCTCTCCGCACCGGCCTCCTCCCTTTGGCCGTCGGTGCGCCCCGCATCTTCCGCAGCCTCTTGAGCCGCGAAACCGCCGTCGCCCCCCCCTGCTCGCTCCACAACCTCGGCTTCGGCGCCGGCTTCGCCTTCCCCTTCGCCGCCGGAGGCGCGAAGCTTCGCGGCCGGCGCGTCGGGCAGGGTTCGCGTCGGATCATCGTCGTCCACGACCTGCTCGCGCTCGTCCCGTTCGCTCACGGGGCCCCCTCGTCGAAGCGAAAGAGGTGCCGGCCGAGACGGAAGTGGTCGCCCGGACGGAGCACCCGCTCGCCGCGGACGCGGATCGCCGTCCCATTCGAAGAGCCGAGATCGCGGAGAGTGACCCGGTGACTCGATCTGTCGAGGCTGATCGCGGCATGCCGACGCGACAAGAAAGGATCGTCGGTAAACACGACGTCGCCGTTCTCCCGACCCAGCACGGTCTCGTCACGATACAGGTAATGGACGTCCCGGCCTACCCCCTCCGTCGTGTACTGGACCAGCCGTGCATAGCGCATGACCTCGGGCGTCCCGAAGACCAACACCCCCTGCACGCTCGCCGGCCCGAGGGGGCGCTCGGCGTCCGTGACCCGCTCGAAGCGCAACACCTGTTGACCGATCAAAAGGTAGTCCCCGTCGCTCAGCTCCACAGCGTCTCGCAACCGCAGATAGACGCCGTTGACGCTGTCGAGATCGCGCAACGTCCAGCGCCCGTCCTGGTACCGAATTCGGGCGTGGCGAGGGCTCAGGTACGGATCCCCGGCGAAGACGAGGTCCCCTTCCGTACGACCGATGTCGGTCTGCTCCTGGAGGGGGAAGGCGGCCCCGTCGGTCCCGTCCTTGAGGATCGACACGATGCGCGACGAAGGGAGGTCTTGGGCGGTGACCGGCGGCGCCACGGCCGGCGACGGGGCCGCGTCGGCATAACGCGCCCCGCAAAACTTGCAGAACTCGACGCCCGGTTCGCCCTCGGCCTGGCAGCGCCAGCATACCCGCAGACCTGCCGCCGGGGGAGTAGGAGCCGCAGGGCTCACGGCCGAACCGACGGGCGTCGGAGCCAGCGCGCCGGCCGCGGCGGGCGCCGGGCCTGCTTCGGGGTCCGGGACCTGGGGCGCCTTGAGGTTGTTGCCGCAGTGGACGCAGAACCGCATATGAGGCTCGTTCGCCCCGCCGCAGCGCGCACAGCTCACCTGTTGCCCGCCCTGAGCGGCGAGCCGCGTCCCGCACTGCTGACAGAACACGCTCCCCGCTGGGTTCGTGTGACCGCAGCTCTGGCACTTCATCTGCTCGCGCAGTGGACATCGCCGAGCCCGACGACGTCAAGCGTGCTTTTCGCCGCCCTTCGGAACCGGGTTCAGAGCCCGGGAAGCAGCACCAGGCCCGCGGTGAGGACCAGAGCTCCGTTGACCCCGATCCGCTCCGCCCGTTCGACGCCGTCGCTCGCAGTCCGAAACGACGAGGTCGCAAAAAACCGCCCGAGCACGCCAGCGGTGAACACCAGCGACGCCGTGAGCTCGACCTCCAGGCCTGCCTGCACGTCGAGGAGGGCCCCGCCGGCGTCGGCCGCGAAGGTGTCGCCGAAAACAAGACCCCCGAGCGCTCCCCCCACCCACGGATGGGCCTGGCGCTCCAAGAGAAAATGGTGGCGAAAGGTCAGCCGGAGGACCTGCATGGTGGTGAGCTCGTGGACGCCGTTGCCATCGAGGAACCAGACGTCGTAACCGAAACCGAGCCCCCACCCGCTAGGCCATCGCCACTCGAGCACGCCCCCGAGCCCCGCGCCGCCCCCAAAAACGCACTCGCTCCCCCTCGGACAGAGGGGACGGCGCGCCAGGGGGAAGACCACGTCGACGCGCGCCTCGCCAGCGATGATCGGCGGGTGTTCCTGCGGAGGACGGGGCACCTCGAAGGGCTCGCCGGCACGAGCCGAAGGCGCCGCAAAGAGCGCCGCGCATACGCCAAGCACGAGGCCCCGCAGCGCGCGGCGATGGTCGGTTGACAGCGGGGGGATCATTCTTGTAGTTCGCGCCCAATTCGTGGCGCCCCGTCGGGCCCCTCCAACGATAGCGCAGGTAGCTCATGGAAATCTTCCTAGGAAAGCGCGCGATCCGTCAGGTCCGGCAATCGGCGGCGGACGCCATGGACGACGGCGACACCGAGACGCTCCGGGAGGACCTCATCGAAGCCTTCTCCGACGAGCAGGTGGCGCTCATCGAGCAACACATCGACTCGGGGGACATCTACGAGTTCGTCTCCGAGGTGCTCGACGAGTGGAGCGGAGAGGACGTCGAAGAACTCCTCGAGCTCCTCGAAGGCCAGCTCTCGGACGCCGACATCGAGCTCAAGTACCCGGTCGTCGGCGACGACGAGGACCTGGAAGACGAGGATCTGGACGACGACGAGCTGCCCCTCGACGAAGACGCTCTGTCGATCGACGACGACCTCTGAGCACCGTCGAAGGTCACGGCGCCGGCGCGCAATCGGCCGCCAGCCGCCTCGTCGCCCGCCGGCGGGCGGCTCCGACCTCGAAGTCGGCGAGGGCCGACCGGAGGATCCTGCACCCCGCGGCGAGCTCGCCACGGTCGAGGAGCAGCTCCCCGAGCTCGACCCGCGCGTCGTCGCAGAGCCGCGAGTGGGGGAAGTCCCGTTCGAGAGAGCGGTAGGCCTCCCGAGCCGCCCGAAAGTCGCCCGTATAGTCGCGATGGATGCGCGCGATCCGGAGCTGCGCCAACGGAAACGCGGGCAAGGTGTAGCTGCCCACGAGGGTGGTGCCTTCGGCCCGCTCGAGCAGCGCCTGGAGCCGCTCGATCGCAGCCTCTGCGCGCCCCTCCTCGAGATCCATGTCCGCCAGCCGCAGCAGCGCCTCGTCCCAGCGGTGCCCCTGCGGGTACGGGTGGGTCCGCACGAGCCGCTCCAGCGCCGTGCGTGCCCCGGCGCGATCCCCCTGCTGGAGGCGAAGCCGGTGCTCGGCCATGAGCAGATCGTCGCCCAAGTCGGTCGCCCCGAGGTCGATCTGCAGGGACACGACCAGCGCGAGCGCCTCCGCGTGCGAGCGCCGCCGTACGTGAGCGAGCCAGAGCGCCAGCGCGCGGGCCGCCGGCCCCTCCTCCGGGTGATGACGGACCACGGCTTCGTAGCCCCGCAACGCACCGGTTGTATCGCGAAGCCGTTCGTCCCGGAGCCTCGCGGCGTCGAAGAGCGCGCGGGCGGTGCGACGCGAGGGAGGGCGCCGTGCGGCCAGGGCATCGAGCACCGCAAGGGCTCCCGCGATATCCCCCGCCCGCTTCAGAGCCCGGGCACGCCGGTAGAGCGCCTCGTCCACGTCCACGCGGCGGCGCGCGGCCCGCGCTGCCTCGTCGAACGCTCGCGCCGCAGCCTCGAAGCGCCCGTGACGGAGCTCTCGCTCACCGCGGGCCAGCTGCGCCTCGAAGGCGGGGGCCCGAGGGCTCGAGAGCGCCGGCGGACAGCCAGCGACGAACAGCATGCAGAAGCCAACCCAGCGCAACCTCAACGCAACCTCAACGCAGCGGAGCGAGGGCCCCGACCGCCGCCTCGATGGCCCCATCGTCGAGGTCGCGATGGGTGACTGCGCGGATCGTCTGCGGGCCGATGGCGCCAAGCAGCACCCCCGCCTCGCGCGCCCGTTCGAGGAACTCGGGAGCAGGCATCGAAACCTTGAAGACGACGATGTTCGTCTCGACGTCCTGCGGACGACAACGATGGCCCGACGCCGCGAGCCCCTCCGCCAGCGCCCGCGCGCGACGATGGTCCTCGCACAGATCGCTGCGGTGATGCGCGAGGGCGTAAAGCCCGGCCGCCGCCAGGATCCCCGCCTGGCGCATGGCCCCCCCGAGACGGCGGCGCAGCCGAAGAGCGTCGGCCCGCCTCGCTTCAGGGAACGCGATCACGGAACCGACGGGCGCCCCCAGCCCCTTCGAGAGGCAGACGCTCACGGTGTCCGCAGGCGCGGCCAGGGTCGCCTCGTCGAGGCCCGTCGCCACCGCCGCGTTCCATAGGCGCGCCCCATCGAGGTGCACTCCCAGGCCACGGCGCCGCGCCAGCGCCGCGGCGTCCACGAGATCTTCTTGCGGGAAGACCCGCCCGCCGCTGTGATTGTGCGTGTTTTCGAAAGCGACGGCGCGCTGCTTCGCGTAGTAGAAGAGGTCGCCCCGAAGCATCTCCCGCAATGCGTCGGCATCGAAGCGCCCGTCCCCTGGCACCGGCGTGAGCTGGATGCCCCAGAGACCCGGCGCGGCGCCGCTCTCGTAGAGCGCCAGGTGGGCGCCCGCCCCGGCCAGGATCTCCTCACCGCTGTGGGCGTGCAGCGCCAGCCCGATCTGGTTGGCCATCGTGCCCGAGGGCACGAAGAGCGCGCTCTCCTTGCCCAGAAGCTCGGCGACTTGCGCCTCGAGGCGCGCAACGGTCGGGTCCTCGCCATAGACGTCGTCGCCCACCTCGGCGGAGGCCATTGCCTCGCGCATGCCCGGCGTAGGGCGGGTCACCGTGTCCGATCGCAGATCGATCATCGGGCGCGACGATAGCGGCGGAGGGCGCGGCCGACCAGGGGGTGCGTCCCTCCACTGAAACCGACGCCCGTCGGGGTCAGTCCACGCGGAACACGCGACGTATCTCCTCGGGAGACCAGCGCCTGGTCGTGTCCACATCGTAGAACTCGGTGCGCGTTTCGTCTCCGCTGACTTCGAGCATACGCATCCGCCGCACCTGGACCCCGCGCCCCTCGAAGGTCATCTCCCGAAGGAACTGATTGAGGGGCGCAGCGCGCGGCCGAAGCGTCAGCCTCCAGCGGCCGTCGTCTTCGCGCGTGTAGGCGATGCGGTAGGAACGCTCGAGGGCCTCCCGGTCCCCGGCGAGGACGTGGCGGAAACTGTCGACAAAGCCCGCCACCAAAGGCTGACGCGTCAGATCGAACTGCTCCCTGCGGCCGTCGCTCACCAAAGTGAGCCGACCGTCGGCGATCAACGCCACGGACCGCGTCGGCGTCGTCACTCGGCGCAAGAGCCGGTCGGGTGGCGCGAAATGGATCTCTCCCTCGCTGCGGAGCGGCGCCGCGAGCAACGCCACGTGCTTTTCCTCGCGGAAGCGCGCGCTCAACCCCGGCAGACTGCGGAACGAGCGCAAGAGCGCGTCGAGCTCCGGTGCCGCCTCCCCCTGCGCCGCCAGCGGCGTGGACGGCGCCATCGCAGCAAGGACGCTCAGGCTAAGCAACGCGGATCGAATCAACAATCGCATCGGGCGTCTCCATCAGCATCTGCTCGCCGCGCATCGCGACGAGCGTCGTCCAGGCACGAGCGGCGCGGCGGTCGCGGGTGAGGTTGCGAACCTCGTAGGCGATGTGCAGCCGCTGCTCCACATCCTTGAACCAGCAGCGGACCGACAGCCGCTCGCCGGTGCGCAGCGGGTACGAGTGACGGCAGCGCGACTCGATGACCACCAAGTGGAGGCCGTGTTGGCGAAAGAAAGGCAACGTCAGGCCCACCGACTCGAACAGCCGCTCGCGCGCGATCTCCAGGTACTTGTAGTAGTTGCCGTGCCATACGATCCCCAAGGGGTCGCAGTCGTGAAAGGGGACCCGCTGCTCGTGGACGCCCTCGAGACGCTCTTTGTTCATGCGTCGCGCTTCCAGAAGTCGAAGAAGTTGAACCAGTTGTCCGGCGCGCTGCGGGCCATCTCGGCCAGGAGGTCAGCGTAGCGCTGGGCGTAGGCCGCGATCGCCTCGTCGCGCCTGCCACGTGGGAGCTCGATCCGATCGGCGAAGGGGATGCAGTGGAGCTCGTAGTGTCCTCCGCCTCGGTACAATCCCACGGTAAAGTAGACCGGCAGCCGCAGCAGCGACGCCAGGACGTAGGGTCCTGCCGGCAGAAGCGCCCGCTCCCCAAGGAACTCGACCTCGACCGTCTTGGCGCCCGGCTGAGTCCGGTCGCCCAGGATGGCGATGAGCGCGCCCTGCTCAGCCCTCTCGCGAATCGCGAGCATGAAGTCCACGTCGCCCCCGTCGCCGATCTCGATGAGACGTGTCGTCGACGACGGATCGAGCTCGGAGAGGACCTGATTGAAGCGCCGGGCGTTCTTCGTGTAGACGACGGGTACCAGCGGGAGGTCCTCCGCTCGGCTCTGGGTCCGGAGAGCGTAGATGCTCCCGAGGTGAGCGCCCAAGAGAACGGCGCTCTCGCCACCCTCGCGAAGGGCCTCGAGGTGGTGGTGGCCGTTGCGGGTCACATGAAAGTGCTCGAGCTTGCCGCGCATGTGGAAGAGAGCGTCGAGGGAACATTGCGCGAAGCGGAGCACGGTGCGGTACGCAGCGAAGAAGCTCGGCTCGAGCCCCAGATGCGCGCGGAAGCGGTGCACGGAGCGGCGCGCCCGGGTCGAGAAGACGGTGTAGTAAAGCGCCACGACGTAGAGCACGAGGTGGGCCGGCCAACGCCCGAACATGGTCGCGAAGACCACCAACGCCTTGATACCGAGGACCGAGCCGCGCTCTTTCATCGCGCGCCATTCGGGCTCCGCCGGCTGGGAGGCGTCGCTCGATGCCGAGGCACGGTGGCGAAGAATGCGACCGCGCAGTTCCAACGCCCGCGGGTCCTGGGCTCCCGAGCTCATGTCGTCTCCGCAGGAGGGGACGGGGGCAAGACCCGCGCGAGCAAGCGATCGACGGGGCCCCGGCCAAACTCACGGAAGCGATAACGTCTCAGCACGTACTCGCCGACGAACATGAGCCCCATCAGCGCATAGGCGATGCCGCCGTTGTAGGCGGCCCACCAGGCCATTGGAGCCGCCGCGAGGGCCGCGGCAACAGCCCCGTTGATGGCGAAGAAGACGCACCACGCCACGGTCACCTGTCGGCAGTGGCGGCGCTTGGGGTCGCTGAGATCGGGCTCCTGCATGCGTGCGAAACGCTCGATGATCGGGACGCCGCGCAGGGAGCCCAGGAAGGTCCCGAGGAGCGCTACGTTGATGAGGACCGGGATGAGGAAAAAATAACGCTCCTGATCGGTGACTACGGCGAGCAGCAACACCCCCAAGACCACCAGAGGCACCCGGAGAACCGCCAGCAGGTCTTCGCGTTTCGCGTGCCAGTACCGCAGCAGCAACGCCGGGACCACGAGCGCCAGGACGAGCAATCCGGTCTGGCGCGCACTCCAGCGCGTCAGCGCCACCCAGATTGCGATCGGGTAGGCCACCGCAAGGACGAGGTTCAGCGCCGCCCCTAGCACCCGCATCGTCCGCTAGAGCCCGCCGCTCATCACGATCGCCTGCCCCGTGAGGTAAGCGGCTTGTTCGCTGGCGAGCCAGGCGACGAGGGAGGCCACCTCCTCGGGCTTGCCCACGCGGCGCATGGGGATGTGCTTGAGAATCATGTCGACGGGCGCGCCTTCGATCATCTCCGTCTCGACGAGGCCGGGCGCGACAGCATTCACGGTAACCCCTCGCTTGGCGACTTCCTGGGCGAGGGCCTTCGTGGCCCCGATGAGCCCCGCCTTCGCGGCCGCGTAGTTGACTTGGCCTCGGTTGCCGTTGATGCCGCTGACGCTCGCGATGTTGATGATTCGGCCCCAGCGGCGGCGCACCATTGGCATGACCAGCGGGCGGGTCACATTGAAAAAGCCGTCCAAGGTGACCCTCGTGACGCTCTCCCACTCGTCCCAAGACATCGTCGGAAAACTGTTGTCACGGGCGATGCCGGCGTTGTTGACGAGCACCCCAATGGGCAACTGCTCATCGAGGAGCCCACCGATGGCGCGCTCCACAGCGTGCCGGTCGGTGACATCGAAGCGCAGCAACCTCACGTCGCCCCCTCCCGCCTCGATGGCCTCCTTGACGGCGTGGGCCGCAGCGTCGTTGCTCCGGTAGTTCAACAAAATGGGATGACCGGCGGCGGCCAGAGCCCTGGCGATCGCGGCGCCGATGCCGCGGCTGCTACCGGTGACGAGCGCGTAAGGCTTGGTCATGACACATCCCCCTACTCGATCACGCCCCCTAGCACCTCGGCGTGGACCGCGCGAGGAGCTGCCTCAATGAGCAAGGCGCCTGCCGGGCATGTGGCAGGCCCCGCCCGAAGCCAGTTCGAGTGTGCAGCGCCTGCCAGGAACCGGCGGCCGGCTTGAGCCGGGCCGGACGGCGCGGGAGCGGAGAGGAGCCCCTCGCGCCAAGACTCGCCCCGCGCTAAGTCAGGTGCGTGCGCGATCGAATCTGCGTGATCACCGGCGCGAGCAGCGGCATCGGCCTCGAGACCGCCAAAGGGCTCGCACGGCGGGGCGTCCGGCTGCGCCTTGTCGGCCGCAACCCCGAGCGAACGGAAGCCGCAGCGAAGGTCGTCCGGAGCGAGTCACGCCACGGCGACGTGGTCGCGTTCCGGGCCGATTTCTCCTCCCTCTCCTCCGTGCGCGAGCTGGCCGAAGCGATCCTCGAACGGGACGAGCCGCTTCACGTGCTCGTCAACAACGCCGGAGTCTGGCACCAGCAACGAAGAACCTCTCAGGACGGCTACGAGGACACCTTCGCCGTCAACCACCTCGCGCCGTTCCTGCTCACGCACCTCCTGCTGCCGCGGATGCTCGCGACGGAGGGCGACCGGCGCGTGGTCCACGTCTCCTCCCGGCTTCATGAGCAGGCCGGCCTTTCAGGCCCCGTGGGACGCGCCGTGTACCTGATGAACGTGTTGGGCGTGCCGATTCGTGTGCCGAGCCCAGGCCTCGACCTCAATGCGCTGCCGATGACGCGAGGCTACCGGGGCCTCGAAGCCTATGCCCGGAGCAAGCTCGCGCAGATCCTCTTCTCGAACGAGCTCGCGCGCCGGCTCGGGCCGGCGAGTGTGTGCTCGAACGCCGTCCACCCCGGCTCGGTCGCAACCAACGTTGCGCGCGACAGCCGCCTGCTCTCCCTGGGCATACGAGTCGCCCAACCGCTGCTTCGCTCGCCGGCTCAAGGAGCGGCGACGCCCCTGTGGGTCGCCTCCGCGCCAGAACTCACAGGGGTCACCGGCAAGTACTTCGCGGACGCAAAGGAAAGGACGCCCGCACCCACAGCCGCCGACCCGGTCAAGGCGCGCGAACTGTGGGAGCTCAGCGCCCGCTTGGTGGGCTTGCGTCCTGACGACATCGCGCCCGCCGCGCGGGAGCCGTCGGTCTGATGGACGATAGACCGATGTCCCCATTGGCGGGCGTTTGCTCCAATCGGTCTCAGGTGAGTTTGCTCCAATCGATCTCAGTTGAGTTTGCTCCGATCGGGCTCAGTTGAGACTGTAGGGCACGAGACGGTCGCGAGCCGA
>JALVDI010000429.1 GCA_027009115.1 Polyangiaceae bacterium
CCGAGCCTTCGCCTCGAAATCGGCGCACACACCGACAGCCGCGGCAGCGAGGCCCACAACCTCCGCATCTCGCGGCTGCGAGCGGAGGCCGTCGTGAACTGGCTGGCCGAGCGGGGCGTCGCCCTGGAGCGCCTGGAGGTCCGCGCCTACGGCGAGCAGCGCCCCATCGCGCCGAACAGCACCGCTGAGGGCCGCGCTCGCAATCGACGAATCGAGCTTCGCCGGCGCGACTGAGCCGCCGGCGGCCGTTGGTTTGATTCTCCGGCCGGAGCGGGATAACTCCCCCCGTGGCCAAGAAGAAGAAGCCGAAGCTGCCGGAGCGGCCCGATCCTGCCGCTGCCCTGGAGAACCTCGAGCGCCCCAAGACCAACTGGAAGGTCGTCGGCCAGTTCGCTGTGGGCCTGGCGGTCCTGTGGCTCATCGCGGGCCTGGTCTCGCCCTATGTCTCGTTCTGGGGCTACGTCGTCGCGGGGGTGCTCACCCTCGCAGTGCTCGGGCTGGGCCTTTATATCTGGCGCCTCATGCGGAAGTCGTCGGCCATCGTCGACGTCCTCCGCGGCGCCACGGACGCCGAAGGCCGCGCCGCCGCAATCGAGGCCCTCAAGGACGGCGACGCGATGGCCAAGATGGCGCAGGCTCAGCTCGTCGCGCAGGAGGACCCGAAAGAGGCCGTCGCGATCCTCGAGAGCATCGACCTCAAGAAGGCGCCCAAGCTCGTTCAGAACGACATTCGCGCTCAGCTTGCGATGATGTACTTGCTCAGCAACCGCGCGCAGGATGCCCGGCCCCTCGCCGACGACATCCGCCTCGACGCTCAGGCGCAGCCCAAACAGAAAGCCATGTACGCGGCGGTGATCGGCGAGGCCTTCGCGCGAACGGGCAAACCTCAGGAGGCCGCCAAGATCCTCGAAGACTACGACCCGGAGGATCCGGACTACACGGAGATGAAGCCCCTGCTCTACCGCGCCCAGGTGTTCACGTGGCTGAAGATGAGAAAGCGAGGGCGGGCGCGTACGGCGATGATGCGGCTGGCCAGGCATGACGCGAACCAACTCGGGGCGTTCCTCCAAAAAGGCGCGCACCCGGAGGTCAAGCAGCTCGCACGGGAGGTCCTCGAGAAGGAAGGACTGATGCCGAAGCCCCGCATGAAGATGCGCATGCGCTGACGCGCGCCCCATGCAGAGCGCGTCGATCGTCCGAGCGGTGGCGCGCCTCGCGGCTCCCGCCATCGCCCAGCAGCTCCTGCACACCGGCGTCTTCCTCGCGGACCGAAGCATGCTCGGTCACCACGGCGCCGCTTCGCTGGCCTCCATGCAGATCAGCGGCCCGCTCGTCTGGTCCACCTACAGCGTGCTGGGCGCCTTCTCCGTCGGGAGCGTCGCCCTCATCGGTCGCCTGACGGGCGCAGGTGATCGCGAGGGCGCGGCCGCGGCCTTGCGTGGGTCCGTGGCGCTCGCCCTCGGCCTGGGGCTGACCGCGGCGCTCGTAGGGAGCCAGCTCACCGGCCCCCTCCTCGATCTCTTTCCAGAAGCGGGCGCCGGCCCGCGCGCTCAGGCCCGCGCGTACCTCGCCATCGCGTTCCCGGCGATGCCGCTCATCCTCCTGGCCTACACCCTCGCGATGTGTCTGCAGGCCGCCGGCGACACCCGCACCCCCTTCCTGGTGGCAGCCGTCGGAAATGTGCTCAACGTCGCCGTCAACGGCGCGCTCATCTTCGGCCTGGGGCCCCTGCCGGAGCTCGGCGCCCAGGGCGCGGCGATCGGCAGCGCGGCCGCAATGGCGTGGGAGAGCGTCGTGCTCTGGGTGCTGCTGAGCGACCGCCGCCGCCCCTTGAGCTGGCGTGGGCAGGGAGGCGAGCGTGCCGCCATCGCGCGGATGCTCCGGGTCGCGAGCGCTGCCCTCGGCGAACGCGCCGTGCAGCACGCCGGCTTCCTGGGTTTCGTCGCCATGATCGGTGCCCTCGGCGCGACGGCAATGGCCGCGAACCAGGCGCTCGTGAGCATCGAGTCCATCGTCTTTCTGAGCGCCGAGGGCTTCGGTATCGCCGCCGCCGCCATCACCGCCCAACACCTGGGCGCGGGCCGTCCCGTCGACGCGAGCGTGGCGGTTCAGGCATCCGTCGCGATGACCGCCCTCACCCTGGGGGGCTACGGTCTGGTCTTCCTCGGGGTGCCCGAACCGCTGCTGCGGGCTTTCACCGACGAGCCCTCGATCGTGACCGCCGCGGTCCCGTGCCTGGCGGTCGCCGCGGCCTGTGCGCCCTTCATGGGCACCGCCATCGTCCTGTCCGAAGCTCTGCGCGGCGCCGGCGACACCCGGGCGGTCTTGCTCGTGACGTTCAGCGCAGGCTTCGTCGTGCGCCTCGCCGCCAGCTGGCTACTCGCCTTCGGCCTCGATCTGGGCCTCGTCGGCGTCTGGCTCGGCTCGACGGCCGACTGGCTGGTCCGCGCCGCCCTCTTGGCAGGACGCTTCCGCCGCGGCCGCTGGCGCCGAGCCGTGGTC
>JALVDI010000430.1 GCA_027009115.1 Polyangiaceae bacterium
GACGCCGGAAACCCAAAGGAGGCGCACATGAACAAGGTCATCGGCACCGTCACCACCTACCACGGCGACGAGCACCCCTACCTGCGGGGGCATCAGGTCCGCATCGTCGCCGTCCTCAAGAACGCGGCCAAGCCCGGCATCGACGTCGACGGCCCGGACTACGACCACATCAGCGACGACGAGGACCTCGCCCGGGCCGGGGGCGTCACGCGACACGACCGCATCGAGGTCCAGCCCTGGATCGAGCAGGAGGACCGCTTCAGCTTCGTGACCAGCGACCCGCGCGCGGTCGACCTCGGCTGCTTCAAGGACCTGCCTGACACGAACGAGTGACAACGCCGCCTGGCCTCCCGCCGGGCGGTCCGGCGGGAGCCGGGCCGCACCGACAAGAGGAGACCAGCACGATGAACGACAGCATCCGCACGCAGATCGAGGCCCTGGACAGCCTGCGCCTGCCCGAGCTCCAGGCCCGCTACGCCGAGGTCCTGGGCGAGGAGACGCGCTGCCCGAACAAGCGCTACCTGATCCGCCGCATCACCGAGGCCCTGGAGGCCGGGGGCGGCGAGCCCGCCGCGGCTGGCACCGCCGAGGTCGAGGTGGCCGAGGACGCGCCCGCGGAGACCACGGTCGACGAGGCGCCGGCCGACGAGGAGGCGGACACCGCGCCCGAGCCCGACGGCGACGCCGGCGACGACGCGGACCAGCCCGCCGAGCCGGAGGCCGCGGCCGGGGACGGCAGCGCCGGCAACGGCACGCGGCTCACCAAGCTCTCCGTGCCCGAGCTGCAGGCGCTCTACCTCGAGGTGGTCGGCCGCCCCACGTCGTCGGGCAACAAGCGCTACCTCGTCTGGAAGGTGCGCCAGGCCCAGCGCGGCCGCATCCCGGTCGGCCCCCGCCGCCGCCGGCACGGCGACGGGCCCGCGCCCGACTTCAAGGTCCTGCCCCTGCGCATGGAGGCCGAGCTGGTCGCCCAGCTCGACGAGGCCCGCGAGCGCCTCGGGCTCAAGAGCCGCATGGAGCTCTTCCGCCGCTCGCTGCACGCCTTCCTGCTCGAGGCGGGCGAGGTCCGGGTCGCCGAGATGTTCGCGCCGGAGGCGTAGCCGATGGCCGGCGAGCACGACAAGCGCCGCCTGACAGGCGGGCTGCGCGCCGAGATCCAGCGGGCCACCGGCCGCCGCTACCGGATCGACCTCGAGGTCCTCGACCAGGAGAGCCTCGGGGAGCTGCGGCGCCCGCTGCGCGACCTCGAGGACGAGCGCCGCAGGGCCGTCCAGCAGGCCCGGCGGCTGCCCTGATCCGCGCCCCGCGCCTCCGCGCCCCCGGGGGGCCGGTTCGCCGGCTCCCCGGGATTTCCCCCATCAGCGGCAGGCTGTGCCCGGCACCAAGCTGGCGGTTGGACTCGTGGAGAAGATGGGGAGAGCCACACGAAAACGCGACAGCCACTCCTTGACAATTTGCGTTAGAATATCTAACCTTGATCGACAGGAGGTGGTCGCATGGCCAACCGAAGAGATCACTCCACTGCAGGCGTCGCTGTCGGCGGCATGGCTGCTTTCTTCCTGGCTCGTGACCATGGACGTCACCTCGTCGAGGCCCTCGGCGGCGCGATCGGCGGCGTCGTGGGCGGCCGGCTCCCGGACATCCTGCTGCACGCGGGGACCCCGATGGGGCTCCGCTTATGACGTGAGGGAGGACGAGCCCATGGCGATCGACCAGAAGGAGCTGGGAAGGCGGCTGCGACAGGCCCGCGAGGCCTGTGGCATGAGGCAGGAAGACGTCGCGCGGCACCTCGACGTCTCGCGCTCGACCGTGGCCCAGATGGAGCTTGGGAACCGCGCCGTCACGGGACTCGAGCTGTCGCGCCTCGCCTACCTCTTTGGCAAGGATCTGCGCACCCTCGTGGCGGACGAGGCCCCGGACGAGGAGGACGTCCTCGTCGCGCTCTTTCGTCTGCACCCGGAGCTGTCGAGCGAGGAGGACGTACTCGAAGCACTGCGCAGCTGCATGGCGCTCGGGCGTGAGCTGACGGGCCTCGAGCGTCTGCTCGGCATCGACCGCGACCTCGCCACGGTCGCCGCCTACCCGCTCTCCCGGCCGCGGACGAAGTGGGAGGCCATCCAGCAGGGCGAGCGCATCGCGACCGAGGAGCGCAGGCGCCTCGGGCTCGGGCTCACCTCTCTCCCGGACGTGGCCGAGCTGCTCGAAGCGCAGGGAGTGCGCACTGCCCAGGTAAACCTGCCCGACGACATCTCCGGGCTGACGCTGATCGAGCCGGAGATCGGCTTCTTCGTGGTGGCCAACCGCGAGCACCACATCCTGCGTCGGCGCTTCTCCTACGCGCACGAGTACTGCCACGTGCTGGTCGACCGCGATCGGCGCGGGCTCGTCAGTCGCGGTCGAGACCGCGACGAGCTGTTGGAGGTGAGAGCCAACGCCTTCGCCGCCAGCTTCCTGATGCCGGCCGACGCCGTGCGCCAGTTCATCTACGCGCTCGGCAAGGGCCACCCGAGCCGGATGGAGGCCGAGGTCTTCGACGAGGACGAGCCGGTCCGGGCGCGCGCTCGCGCCGCCCCCGGCAGCCAAGACATCCAGCTCTACGACGTGGTCCAGATGGCCCATCACTTTGGTGTGAGCCGGACGGCCGCGTGCTACCGCCTCAAGAGCGTCCGGCTGCTCACGAGCGCGGAGCTCGACGCCCTGCTCGACCAGGAGCGCGCTGGCCGGGGACGCGAGCTGGAGAAGCTCCTCGGCCTCCCGGAGCCGGACCACCAGGCCCGGCGAAACGAGTTTCGCCACCGCTTCCTGGGCCTGGCGCTCGAGGCGTTTCGGCGCGAGGAGATCTCCCGGGCGAAGCTCGTCGAGGTCGCCGCCATGGTCGACGTGAGCGCGGGCGACGTCGAGCAGGCCATCGTGGACTTGGGGCTCGATGACGACGAAGGCGCCGACATCCTGGTCCCGGAGGCGTAGTGGATGGCGCTCTCCTCACGAACACGCGTCGTCGTCACCGACGCCAACGTGCTCATCAACCTGATCCACGCGGGCAGGCTCGACCTGCTCAGCGCGTTGACCGGCTACGAGTTCGTCGTGCCTCCAGAGGTTGAGGCCGAGGTGAGCGTGCCGGAGCAGGCAGACGAGCTCGCCCTTGCCTTCGAAGCCGGGCACGTCGAGCGACTCTCGTTCTCGGACACCTCGGAGCTCGAGGTCTACGCAGAGCTCGTCCAGATGGTCGGCAGGGGGGAGGCGGCCTGCCTGGCGATGGCCCAGGTACGAGGCTGGTACGTGGCGTCGGACGAGCGACGCCGGTTCCTCCGGCTCGCCCGCGAACGGCTCGGCCCGGGTCGCGTACTCAACACCCCCGGGATCTTCGTGCTCGCCATCCGGGCCGGTCTTCTGACCGTCGAGGAGGCCGACCAGGACAAGCGCGTGCTTGAGGAGCACCGGTTCAAGATGCGGTTTTCATCGTTCCGAGACGTGCTCGGGACCAAACCCAAGGAGTAAGAGCTATGGCAAGATACGTGGGCCTCACAGATGACCCAGATCGGCGAAAGACCGAACACGGGAATCCATCCGACTTCAAAGTGGTAAAGCGCTTCACGAGCGAGACCGAGGCTCGCAAGTGGGAGAAGGGAATGCTCGCGAAGGGCTACGAGGGCGGAACCGGCGGAGAAGGATGGAGGTACGGGTACACCTACACGATTACCGCGAGTACGAAGGAGTAGCCTTCCTCGATTCGTACCAGATACGAGGATCGTTCGATGCGGGAAGTACCGGCTTGGCGTGGATGCCTGTGATCGGCAGGGCCCGGGACCACGCCGTGATAGCCCGCCAATGATCCTCTGCGCGGCCGGCGACATCCACGGCGCCCTCGACCGGATGTACGAGGAGGTCCTCGCCTTCGAGACGGAGCTCGGTGTGCGCTTCGAGTGGGTGCTGCATGTGGGCGACCTCGGTGTCTGGCCCGACCCCGAGCGCATCGACCGGGCCACCCGCAACCACGAGGGTGCGGGTGACTTCCCGGCCTGGTGGGCGGAGCGGAGGCCCGCCCCGCGGCGGACGCTCTTCGTCAAGGGCAACCACGAGGACTTCGTGTGGCTCGATGCTCGGGCCCGGCCAGAGATCCTGCCGGGGCTCTTCTACCTGCGAAACGCCGAGCGCTTTGAGCTGCCCTGCGGCGACACCTGCATCGTCGTGGGGGGCCTCGGCGGCTGTCACGGCCCGTCGGACTACGGCCGCCGGTCGCGCGATCTTCAGGGCCGCCACTACACCCGCGACGAGATCGACCGACTCATCACGGGCGGCCGTGTCGACCTGCTGCTGGTGCACGACGCGCCGGCCGGCGTCCGCTTCGAGCGGCACCGCCGAGGTGCCGGCTGGGTGAGCGACGCCGCTGGTCTCGACGAGCTCGTGCGCGCCGTCCGACCGCGCGTCTGCTTCTTCGGCCACCACCATACGCGCGTCGATGGCGAGGTCGCGGGCGTGCCTTGCGTCGGCCTGAACAAGGCGCCCCATCCCGGCAGCCTGGTCGCCATCGAGATCCCGCCGAGGAACCGCTCATGGCGCATCCTGGCCGAGTGGCCACGGCGCTCTGGCGAGTTGAGTCGGGCCGGTTCCACCTGACGACCCGACCCGACCTGGCAGGCCTTGCCTTTCTCGCGGCACCACGCCTCCATGGTCACCGTGCGGCAGACAGCCGCCCGGAGCGAGGAGGTCCCCCATGCCGAGACGAACGAAGCCGGATCTCGCGGAGCGCCGCGCCATCGTCGTCGACATCCTGAGCCAGGCGGTCATGACGTTGGCCGTGGAGCGACGGGCCGAGCGCGACCAGCGCGCGGGCCGGGGGCCACGCGAGGACGACGAGCCGATGAGCCGAGCTGTTGACCCGGACCGAGATCGCTCGACGCATCCCGACCCCCGTCGCTGAAGCCCGAGAGCAGCCGCCCGCAAGCGCGGAGCACCCCTTCGCGCTCTCGCCCCGCCGTCTCTGAGAGTACCTTCGCTCTCAGGCTGGCGGTTGTGACCAGGGAGCGCCTGCCGAGCCACGGAGCGCAATCTCGACGCCGCGGGCGATCCGGTCCCGGGCGAGGAGGTGGTGCTGGCCGGCGGCTACCGCTTCCTGCGGCCGCCAGTCATCGAAGGAGCTCGGCGGCCTGCCCCGTACCCGTACTCGATTATGGAGATCGCGCCGACGGGGCGAAATCGACGTTGAAGCTCAGTCGAGGAACCCGACCAGCCCGGCCGCCTTGCACCGCGCGATGTCCTCGTCGGGGAGGAACAGCTTATCGTCGTGAGCGATCTTCATGGGCGTCTCTCCCGGAGCGTTCGCGACGAGACGTAGGAGGACGTCGACGTGGTCCACGTAAAGCTCGTGGGGGGTCGGCCATGCGGAGCCCAGCGTCGACTTGCGCGTGCGGAGCTCGAATCCGTCGCCCTCGCGACAGCGCAGAGCCCAGGTGTCGAGCGCGACGTCGGGCGGTCGCGTCAGACCGGCTTCGATGCGGGCGAGCGTATCGTCGTCGATGAACAAGGCGACGGAGCGCGCGTGCCGAGATCGGGCCCGGCGATCGTCCAGCGCGGCCAGTCGCAGCGTGCTGAGGGCATCGTCGCCGGCAGGTTCGAGCTCGGCGTGAAAACGATGAACGCGGTACCAGCGGCCTTGCTCGTCCAACGCGAGCTGATGCACCGTGCCGATCTCGCCGACCACCCAGAGCGGCACACCCATCACGGTTCGGTGGAAGCTCTCGGCGGGCAGCGCCCGTGCCAGGTGGAGGGGCGCGATCAATGGGCGCACCGCGATGAGGCGCCATGGTCGTAGATCATCGAGTGCGACCAGCCCGCCCGCTTCGTCCTCGATCGCACGGGCGGTGTCCTCGAGCGATGCGGGGAACGACGCTGCGTCGCCGCCGCGGAACGCCTCGAGGGTCAGAGCATGGCGTCGTTGGAGGTAGTCGCCGACGACCGGATCGGCCCACCAGGTCGAGGGGAACGAGCAGGGCAGGCGTTCGATTTCCGCCCGTCCGTCGAGCCAGCTCACTCGCTGCACCACCGCGCCACCCACAGTCAGCGTCTGCTCGGCGAGGCCGCCGTCCGCCACGGCGCTCAGCTCGGCCCAGTCCGCCTCGTGTTTGTAGCTCCTCGTGCTCAGCGCCTCGAGCTCACCATTGGCAACGACGAACGGGTGGGTGGCGGAGGGTGCCCAGAGGTGAAGCTCGACTCCGACCGTCGAGGCGGCCGTGAGCAGGTCCTCCAGAGCCTCGCTGTCGCGAAGCCCGATGCCATGCGGACCGATGTAGAACCGGTCGTCGCTGTAGAGGTCGCTCCCGATGGGGGCGGGGGCAACGCCGAGCCGTTTGGCGAGCGCCGTCCGCCGCTCGTCGCGGGGTCGCATGAACGTCGACCACCAGCCGAGAGCAGGTGACGGCTGTAGCTCGACGGCGAGGCGCTCCAGGAAGTCGAGCAGCGATGGCGCCGCGCGTGTCATCCCGAGGCGAAGCTCCTGGGCCATCAGAGCCGTGGGCAGAAAACCTCGCTCCCTCACTACCGACTCGTCGTAGGCGAACACACCGAACCCTCGCTGGCGAAGAAGCACTTTTGCGCCTCGGATGCTACGCGCGAGGACGAGGCACGGAGGGCCTGCGGCATCGAGCGCTACCGTCTCACCCTCCAGCAGCGCCGCGAAATCCCAATCGCCCACCTTGGGCAACCCGTGACCGGTCCACGCCACGAGCGCCTCGAGCGCATGCCGCGCCTTGGGCGACAGACCGCGACCGCGAGCGAGATCGGCTGCCGATCCTCGCGCCGTGATGGGCGCGTCGCGCAGTAGTTGGCCCAGGGACGACGAGGGGTGCTCGCTCATCGAACGCGGTTGAAGCTCGTATCGAAGACCCCGAGCACCGGCGAATCCGTCGTGCCGTCGGTCGTCCGGATGGGATGGGACCGCCGTTGACTCGGGCTCGAACCGTAAGCGGGATTCCTCGGGGCGCTCGTCCCGCCCACACGGCCGAACCCGTCGACATGGACGTAGGGCCTCAGGCCTCCCTCGAGCCCGCGGGGCTCCGGGCTCAAGAAGAGGCGCAACTCCGGGTCGAAGTAGCGAGCGCCGTTGCAGTGAAGACCGATTCCCTCGTCGGCGTGCCCCAGGTGACGCAGTGGCAGGGGGAGCTGATCTCGACTTCTGCCGAACAACGTCGGGTCGGCCCTGGCCTGCACTCGTCCGTCGGGAGAGACCGCAGCGGCGAAGGTGCCGTTCGGCGTGCTCAGCAAGTATGTGACCCGAGCATCGCCCCCTCTCCACGTCATGGCGACGGCTATTATCACGGCGGCCTCGGGGGGGCCAGATAGCAGTTTTCGCTGTGGATGGCTCCGCTGGCGCTCCCTGGTCACAACCGCCAGCCTGAGAGCGAAGGTACTCTCGGCTCCACACCCATCCTCCCGAGCGCAGCCTGGAGGGATGCCCACGATCAACTCCCCTGCAGCCGTCCGCAGGTTGGGTCGATTCACCGCGCGCGAGAGGTCGACCGACGAGCCTTTCTGGTCTTGTTTCGGATGGGTTCCGATTCACCGCGCGCGAGAGGTCGACCGTGTGTCCCGGTGCGGCGGCCGAGAAAAGTGTGGGCTCGCCGTCATCGCCTCCTCCTCCGCCCTGCCTTCAACCCGGTCTCGAGCTTCCGGGTGACCTGGCGCGTAGCTGCGGGATGGGCACGCCGACGAGTTCCTCCGCGGTGGCGAAGTACCGCTCGCACGGCGGCACAGGGGGGCTTGCACCCTGAATCAGCAAAGTGTAAGCTTATTGCTTAAGCCAATAGGTGGCGTGTGATCGATCTCCATAGTGAAGTTGGTCGGCGTCGGATTCCGGATCTACGCGATGGGGGGCTGAACTCGTTGTCGTGCTCCCCAACCGGTGCGACGCTCTTCAGTTGGCTCACCGAGCGGTGGCGCCGGTGGCGGCGCCGCGCCTCGGAGGATGCATCGGGACGCGCCACATGGTGCGCGGAACGGTCCCGGCCCCGCCAGCGCTGGCGCCCGCCCCGTGGCTCGACGCACCTGCTGGCAGGCCTGCTGCTCGTGCTCTCCGGGTGCGGCGGGGGCGGCAGCACTTCGGGGAGGGACGCAGCGGCGGCCGACGGCGCCATGGTCGACGGCGCGATGGGGGACGCCACGACCGGAGACGCCTCGCGCGAGGACGCCGCGACGGGACGGCCCGACGCGTCCATGCCGCCTGCCGACGCCGGCGCGGACGTCCTCGTGGACGCCGCGGACGGCGGCGGCCTGTGCGACGGGGTCGACTGCTCGGCGCTCGACGGTCCGTGCAGCCGCGGCACGTGCGACCCGGCCACCGGCGCCTGCGTGCGGGAAGGGATGCCCGAGGGCACGGCGTGCGACGACGGCGACCCCTGCACGACGGGCGACGTCTGCACGGACCTGACCTGCCAGGGCACCACCCGGATCTGCCTCCCGGCCATCGGCCTCACCGCCTGGGGCGAGACGAACCTCGCCGGGCCCGAGGGCCCCGTGCTGGCCATGCCGGGCCCCGAGACCTCACGCTCCTGCGGTCCGAGCGAAATGGTCGTCGGGATGGTGGGACGGACGACCGGCGGCGTCTGGGTCACCGGACTCGCCCCGGTCTGCGCACCGGTGGGGATCGAAATCGGCCGACACGGCGATCGCAGCGTCCAGTTCGGAGAGCCTCGCACGCTCGAGATCGTCGGTGGCGGCGATGGGCCGGTGTTCCTGGAGAACTGCCCCCCCGGTCAGGCCCTGACCGGCTTCACGGGGCGCAAGGGGGCCGCCATCGACCAACTCACCCTCCGCTGCACACCGGCCGTCTTCGACGAGATACGGGGCGTGGTCCTCGCCTCCGAGGGCGCTACCGACCTGCCGCCCATCGGTGGCAGCGGCGGCGGACCCTTCCCCCGGGTCGACTGCCCGGCGAACCAGATCGCGGGCGGCGCGCGCATCTTCACGAACACCGAGGGCACCGGCGCCACGGGCCTGACCCTCGAGTGCCGCTCCTTCTTCGGCGTCTACGACGCGCCCGTCGGGGGGCACACCTCCAGCCCTACCTTCGGAGGCTCCGGCGGCACGCCCTTCACGGACGACTGTCCCCGCGGGATGGCCGCCGTCGGCCTGCGGGGGGACAAAGACGCCTTCGTCGGGACCGTCACGGGGGTCCAGGCCATGTGCGCGCCCGTGCGCTGGGTGGGTCCCGTGGATGCCCCGAGCGGCGTCTTCCTCGCAGCCAGCGCGACGACCACGCCCATGCGCGGCCTCAGCTATCCCGACACCACGGTGGAAGTGAGGTGCGGACCCGGCGAGGTCGTCGTGGGGGTGGCCGGCCAGGACGCCTGGGGGGGCCGCGTGGGCCAGATCGGACTGCGCTGCGCGCCGCTCCGCTTCGACGGCACCACCTTCTCGACGGGGGCGGCGGTCCCGCGCGACGTGATCGGTTGGGCCGCCAACACCCCCTTCGACATCGACTGC
>JALVDI010000431.1 GCA_027009115.1 Polyangiaceae bacterium
GATCGTCGAGGACACCGATCTCCGGGACCGTCGGCCCGAGCAGTAGGCCGAGCAGCACATACTCCGCGCCGCTCAGGATCAAGAAGCGGCGCTGGAGTCGGTCAACGACGAAGTGGGCGAAGAGATAGGCCAGGGCGACGCCGAGCAAGAGCGTCACCACCGTCGCGGTGTCCTCGGAGGCCGCGGCGTCGCCGGCCGCCTGTGCGCGCTCGGGCGCCAGGACCCACAGGAGCGCGGCGATGGGGAAGAGGAGACGCAAGGCTCGAATTGTGGACGTCGCGCGGTCCAATTAGGAAGTTTCAGGCAACCTTGGTCCACCGCGGCGCTCTCGGCCAGCGGGCCGTTGGTGAGCGGTCGGACGAGCGAGGGTTCTCAGGGCGTGCTCCCCCGGGTGCCCTGCGCGGCGGCGGCGCCTTGTTCGGGAGCGCGGGCCGCCTCGGCGAGCCGACGCCGGACGCGGGCCGGCACGCTCTCGTACAGCGCGATGCGCCAGTTGCCCTCTCCGTCGCGCCGCAGGACGACCGGCGTGTTGGGCCGCCCCGGCAGCGTTTCGCCGAAGACGTGGGCGCTCTCGCCGCTGATGCTGATGCGCATGTCATCCTTCGTCGGCGCCAGGGAGCCGAACACGAAGCCGACCAGGCCCTCCTCGACACGCCCGATGGGGACGTCGAAGCAGGCGTCGCGGGCTGCTGGGTCCACGAGATGGAAGCGGCGCCCCAGACGCATCCGCCGGCGAACCTCCTCCTGAGAGACGGACTCCAGGCCGTAGCTCTCCAGCAGCGTGTCGACGGTCGCCTTCGGCGTGTGGAAGCGGAGGTCCGGGCGGGGCGGCTCTCCACAGGCCAGCAGCACCACCAGCATCGAGACGACGCGCACACCGCGCTTCTATCATGCCTCTCGACGGCGCGGCTTGACCGGCGGACCGACGTGCGGCCTACCTTCGTGCAGCCCTGGCCTGCCGACGCCTGGGTCCTGCCTCGACGAGGGACCATGCGACTGGACCGACTGACCCACAAGACCCGCGAGGCCCTCATCACCGCCACGCAGCACGCCGCCCGCCGGGGTCATCCCGAGGTGCACCCGGAGCACCTCTTGGTCGCCCTCATGACTCCGCAGGGCGGGGTGGCTGCCTCGATCCTGGCGAAAGCGGGGGTCACGGCAGAACGGGTGGCCGAGGCCGCGGTCGATCGCCTGGCGCGTCTGCCCCGGGTCGAAGGAGGCGCCGAGCCGAGCCTCGCCCGGTCGCTGCGCCGGGTGCTGACCCGCGCGTGGGCCCAGACCGAAGCGTACGGCGACGAGTACACCTCTGCCGAGCACCTCTTGCTCGCGATGCTTGCCGAGCCTGCGCTGGCGGAGATCCTCGGGCTGGATCGCGCGGCTCTACAGGAGGCCATCGCTGAGGTCCGGGGCGCCCAGAAGGTGACCGATCCCAACCCCGAAGGGAAGTTCCAGGCCCTCGAGAAGTATGCGCAGGACTTGACCCGGGTCGCCCGCGAAGGTGGGCTCGATCCGGTCATCGGGCGCGACGAGGAGATCCGACGGGTGATGCAGGTGCTGTCGCGTCGCAGGAAGAACAACCCCGTGCTGATCGGCGAGCCTGGCGTCGGCAAGACGGCGATCGTGGAGGGCATCGCGCAGCGCATCGCGAACGGTGACGTCCCCGAATCGCTCGCGGACAAGAGGCTGCTCAGCGTGGACCTCTCGGCGATGGTTGCGGGGAGCAAGTTCCGCGGCGAGTTCGAGGAGCGGCTCAAGGCGTTCCTGCAGGAGGTCCGGGCGGCGGCCGGACAAATCATCCTGTTCATCGACGAGCTGCACACCCTCGTCGGCGCCGGCGCCTCGGAAGGAGCCATGGACGCCTCCAACATGCTCAAGCCGGCGCTGGCCCGCGGGGAGCTGCGCTGCATCGGCGCCACGACCCTCGACGAGTACCGCAAACGCATCGAGAAGGACTCGGCCCTCGCGCGGCGCTTTCAGCCCGTGGTGGCGGGCGAGCCCAGCGTCCAGGCGACCGTAGGGATCCTCCGCGGCCTCAAGGAGCGCTACGAGGTCCACCACGGCATCCGCATCCAGGACAGCGCTCTGGTGGCGGCGGCGTCCCTCTCCGATCGCTACCTCCCGGACCGCTTCCTGCCCGACAAGGCCATCGATCTCGTCGACGAGGCGGCGTCCCGCCTGAAGATGGAGATCGACTCGATGCCCGCCGAGATCGATGGGATCGAGCGGCGCGTGGTTCAGCTCGAGATCGAACGACAAGCCCTGGCTTCGGAGCGGGATTCGGCGGCCCGCAAGCGCCTGGAAGTCCTCGAGGGCGAGCTCGCGGCCCTCGGCGAAGAACGCCAGCGCATGCGTGCGCAGTGGCTCCGCGAGAAGGAGCTCATCGCCGAGATCCGCCAGGCGAAAGTGCGGGTCGAAGAGCTGCGCGTCGCCCTCGATCGGGCGCGGCGCGCCGTCGACTTCGACCGAGCAGCGCGCATCCAGTACGGCGAAATCCCGGCCGCCGAAAAGGAGGTCGACGCCGCTCAGGCTCAGCTGGCCGAGCTCCAGCGGGATGGCGCGTTCCTCAAAGAGGAGGTGACCGAGGAAGACATCGCCTTGGTGGTGGCGCGCTGGACGGGCATCCCCGTCGCCAAGATGCTCGAAGGCGAGCGCGGCAAGCTCTTGCGGATGGAGGAGCGCCTCCGAGCGCGAGTCGTCGGCCAAGACGAGGCCGTGGGCGCCGTCGCGAACGCGGTGCGCCGCAACCGTGCCGGCCTCGGGGAAGAAGGCCGGCCCATCGGGAGCTTCCTCTTCCTCGGCCCTACCGGCGTCGGCAAGACGGAGCTCGCCAAGGCGCTGGCAGAGTTCCTCTTCGACGACGAGCGCGCCATCGTTCGCCTCGACATGTCCGAGTACATGGAGAAGCACTCGGTGGCTCGGCTGCTCGGGGCGCCGCCCGGTTATGTCGGCTACGAAGAAGGCGGTCAGCTCACCGAGCGGGTGCGTCGCCGACCCTACTCGGTGGTGCTCTTCGACGAGATCGAGAAGGCGCACCCGGACGTGTGGAACGCGCTCCTCCAGGTCCTCGACGAAGGTCAGCTCACCGACGGACAAGGGCGGCGCGTCGACTTCCGCAACACCGTCCTCATCCTCACCTCGAACGTGGGGAGCCAACACTTGCACGGGGAGTCCGACAGAATCGGCGCCCGAAAGGCCGTCCTGGCGGAGCTGCGCGCCCACTTTCGCCCCGAGTTCCTCAACCGCCTCGACGAGACGCTCGTCTTCCCGCCCCTCGGGCGTGACGAACTGCGACGAATCGTCGATATCCAGCTTGCTCGTTTTGCCCACCGTCTGGCTGCCCGCGAGATCGAACTGGAGGTCTCGGTGGCGGCGCGGGAGTTCCTCGCGGACGCAGGTTGGGATCCTTCCTTTGGGGCGCGCCCCCTCAAACGGGCGGTCCAGCGACACCTCGAGAACCCCCTCGCGCAGGCGCTCCTCGAAGGTCGCTTCGCCTCGGGCCAGCGCATCGTGGTCGACGTCGAAGGCGACGGTCTGCTGTTCACTGCGGGGGCCTGACCGTTCGCCCATTCCTCTCGGCGCGCCTCACACCCGAGAGCACGCCTCTGCGCGGCGCGCCGCGGGGACGGCTAACGCGGCACCCAGGGTGCGATCTCGACGCGGACCCGGGTCCCTTCCGCGGCGGGTGCGCCGAGGCAGCGGCGCTGCTGCACTCGGAGCCCCTCGAGGCGCTCGGCGAGCACCCGCGCGAGCCTCATCCTTCGCTCCCCGCCCGCGACGGTCGTTCGCCCCAGCTGCCAGCTCGCGTGCCGCTGCACGGCGTGAACCTGCGAGAGCACCGAGTCCAGGCAGCGCGCCTGCGGGCGCCGACCTTCGACGCGAGCACGATCGAGCTGGGTCGACACGAGGCGGGCGAGCCGGAGGGAACGACGCTCCACGGCTTGCAGGGCCGCCGCGTCCTCGGGCAACGGGTCGGCGCGCGCCGCCGACAAGGTCAAGAACGCGAGGGACAGGCAGAGAATGGACAGACGCATACGCCTTCCAGTCGTTGTCCCCGCGGCGCTCTTCGTTCATCCCTCGGATTCCGGGAGCGACGGGTCGAACGCGGAGGGGCGCCACACCACCAGTGAGATGCCCAGCAGCACGGTGACGACGCTCGCGACGACGCGCCAATCCACCGGCTCCCCGAGGACGATCGCCGCGAGGGCTACGCCGACGACGGGCTGCAAGTAGATGTAGATCGCCACCTGCGAAGAAGTCGCGTGGGCGAGCGCCCAGGTGTTGATCAGGTAGCTCGCGCAGGTCGGGATGGCGACCACGTAGGCGATGAGCAGCCAAGTCAGCGAGCTTGCGTGGGCGAGGGTCGGCACCGACGGTGCTCCAAAAGGCGCCACGGCGATCGAGGCGGCCGCGAAACCGATGGCGACCGTGGGGAGGGAACCGTAGCGCGTCGACAGGGAGCGCACGAGCACCAAGAACGCCGCGTAGCTCGCGCAGTTGAGGACGATCATGGCGTCCCCAAGGAAGGAACGGCCCAGCTGTGCCCGCTCGACTCCGACCAAAGAGAGCACCCCAGCAAAGGCGAGGGCGACGCCGAGCGTTTCGGCCCGCCGGAGGACCTGTCGGCCCGAGGCGACGGCGAACAGCAGCGTAAAGACGGGGATCGTCGTGACCAAAACGCTCGCGTTGATCGCCCCCGTCCGCTCCAAACCGCCCAGATAGAGCAGCTGGTTGGCGGCCATCCCGAGCAGGCCACAGCCTGCGATGCGAAGAAGATCGGGTCGCGGGATCTGCGGACCGCCGCGCCACCGCAGCAAGGCCCCGAAGAACAGCGCGCCGCCCAGCACACGCACCCAGGCGAGCGCGAAGGGCGAGACCGTCGCGAAGATGAGCTTGGCCGTGACCGGCAACGCGGCGAAGGCAAGCTGGACGAAGAGCAGAGCCGCGTGCACTCGGAGCGCCATGAGCCTGCTCTCCTAAGCACATCACGGTGTCTTTGCCAGCGGTCCCGCAGCCGGTGTCCCTCAGTCGTCGAAGGGCTCGTAGCGGATGTCGACGATGGTGAGGCGTAGGTCTCCTTTGGGGCGCCGCACCCGCACCTCGTCGTCGAGCTCCTTGCCCAGCAGCGCGCGTCCAATCGGCGCGTCCATCGACACATAGTCCGGGTGCATGTCGGGTTCGTCCGGGCCGACGATCCGGTAATCCCGGGTCACCCCTTCCTCGTCTTCCACGCGGACCCACGCCCCGAAGAACACCTTGTCGTCGGCCACCCGCTCTCCTGGCTCGACCACCTTGAGCTCGTCGAGCCGCTTGGTCAGAAAGCGGATCCGCGCGTCGATCTGGCGCAGCCGCTTCTTGCCGTAGATGTACTCGGCGTTCTCCGAGCGGTCTCCCTCGGCGGCGGCGTCGGCGACCCCCTGGGTCACCTTCGGGCGCTCTTCTTTCCAGAGGTAGGCCAGCTCTGCGCGGTACCGCTCGTAACCTTCGGGGGTAATGTACGGGCTCTGCTTCGGGCGGGGCTTGCGGATGCGAGCCATCCGGTGAATCTGGGGGCTTCGGCGCGGCCGAGCAATCAAAAATCGAGGAAGAAGCGCGTCTTCTGAATCGGTACCGGCAGTCTCAGTCTTCGTCTGCGACGAAGAGGTAGAACCCGTCGGTCTCGCCCTCCGAGCCTCCGGCCGCTCCGATCTCCGGGGCGGTGGAGGCGTCCGCCATCGCGAAGCGCCCGGCCGATTCCCGGAGCACGGCGGCCGGCGAGAAGAGGTCCTCGATGTCGCTGACGAGGTCGCGGTGCTCCTCGTCGCTGAGGGCGCCGTCGCAGCCCTCGCCGATGGCTGTGGGCCGGACGGAGGGGATGTCCTGGGATGACAACTCCGGTGGCCGTGAGGCGGGGGGCAGGTGCAGGTCTCGGCTCGGCGGCACGACCTGCGCGGCGTAGCGCGCAACGACCTGAGGGCCCGTCTCGACGCCGCGGTCCACGGCGATCTGCACGAGCTCGGCGTAAGCCTCCCGCGCCGAGGGGGGGCGGGAGGCGACGTCTCGGGCGAGGAGGCGGAGGAGCACCGCGTCGAGCTCTTCGGGGATCGTCGCGACCCGGTCGGAGGGCGGGGCCGGACGCTGCTCGAGCAGTGCGTTGACGAAGGTGACCCCGTCGCCGGGATAGAGCCGACTGCCGGTCACCATCTCGTAGAGCAGCACCCCGGCGACGAAGAGGTCTGCCCGGCCATCGACGGGCTGCCGGTGGTCCACGGCCTCGGGGGCCATGTACCCGTTGGTCCCGCGCATGCTCCCGGTCTGGCTTCGACGCTGCGCGCGGTGGTCGCGATCGCCCGCGATGCCGAAGTCGAGAAGCTTCACGCCCCCGTCGCGACCGAGGACGACATTCTCGGGGCTGAGGTCGCCATGGACGATCCCGAGAGGTTCGCCGCTGAGGTCGTCGTGGCGCTCGTGAACGTAGCAGAGCGCTTCGAGGAGCTCGAGGCCGACGGAGACGACGACCTCCCATGGCACCGGACCGGCCTGCTCCCGCATGAGCTCGCCCACGGTGGGCCCATGGACGAGCTCCATGGCCAGGTACCAGCAGCCCCGATCGTGCCGGAAGTCGTAGATGTGCGGGATGCTCGAATGGACCAACGTCGACAGCAGCCGTGCCTCGTTGCGAAAGTCCGACAGCACCATCGGCTCCTCGGCCAGATGATCGTGGAGTCGCTTGACGATCGCCGGGCGGCAGAAGCCCCCGTCGCCCCATTGACGAGCGACGAAGATCTCCGCCATCCCGCCCGTCGCGAGCTTTTGGACGAGCTCGTAGCGTCCCAGCAACAGCGTCATCAGGCGCCCATGGTAGCCATAGCCGCGCGCCGGACAAAAGGCGCTGCGCCCAGGACGCCGCGCCGAGGAGCACTCCGGCAAGACGGACGCCCGGTCCCTGAGCTATCCTCGCTCGGGTGACAGACGAGTGGGACGACGAAGCGACGGTCGTCGGCAACAAGGAGGTCGCGCGGAAGCTCCTCTCCGCCGTCACCCGAGACCGCGCCTATGTCATCGTCATCGCCGGACCCAACGTAGGCGAGATGTTCAAGGTCGACGGCACTGCGGACATCGGCCGTGGCCAGTCGGTGAAGATCCGCCTCACCGACACGGAGATCTCGCGCCGGCACGCCCGCCTCATCACCAAGGGTGGGAAGGTCTACGTCGAAGACCTCGGCTCGACGAACGGCACCTTCGTCAACGGCCAGCCGGTCTCGACGCGGGAGCTCGTGGACGGCGACAAGATCCAGGTCGGCACCACGACCATCCTCAAGTTCAGCCACGGCGACGACCTCGATGAGGAGTTCCAGCGTCGCATGTACGACGCCGCGCTCCGCGACGGCCTGACGGGTGCTTACAACAAGAAGTACTTCCGAGAGCGCCTGGACGCCGAGCTGGCCTTCTCGCTACGGCACCGCGCGCCGCTCTCGCTGGTCCTCTTCGATCTCGATCACTTCAAGCGCATCAACGATACCTACGGTCATCCCGCCGGGGACTATGTGCTCAAGACCCTGGCCGAAGGCATTCTGGCGTCGGTACGTCGCGAGGATGTCTTCGCGCGCTACGGCGGCGAAGAGTTCGCGATCCTCAGCCGGGGGCTGTCCACCCGGGACGCGGCGCTCTTCGGTGAGCGCCTGCGCGCCTGGGTGCAGAGCTACCCTTTTGTGTTCGAAGACCAACGCCTGCCCGTGACCATCAGCGTCGGCGTCGCGGCGGTCCCCGACGCCGACGTCTCCGAGAGCGAGGCGCTCGTGCGCTGCGCCGACGAGGCCCTCTACGCCGCCAAGCGCGGCGGTCGCAACCAGGTACGATCGCACGGCGCGCCCTGATCGGCGTCAAGGGCGCTCAAAGCTCACCGCTCACCGCCCATCGCTCACTTCGCTCGCGGCCATGAGCTTTGAGCCATGAGCCATGAGCGACCGCGGGCCGCTCAAAGCTCATCGCTCAAAGCTCACCGCTCATCGCTCACCGCCCATCGCTCACTTCGCTCGCGGCTATGAGCTTTGAGCCATGAGCCATGAGCGACCGCGGGCCGCTCACCGCTCACCGCTCAAAGCTCATCGCTCAAAGCTCACCGCTCATCGCTCATCGCTCACCGCTCAAAGCTCAAAGCTCACCGCTCACCGCTCAAAGCTCACCGCTCATCGCTCACCGCTCAAATTAGAAAAGGGAGCGGCAGCCACCAGGCCACCGCTCCCTCCGTCGAGCCCCCAGGGGAAGCTCTACGACGCGCCACGATCAGCTCGTCGCGACCTCCGGTGAGAGCTCGATGTTACAGGTACTGTCCATTATGTTCTGCCTCCCCCGGCGGTGGCCGGCGCCTCGGGGTCTCTGGCCTCATGGGCCAGACCTCACGAAGGCGTTCAGGTGGGGAACGCCAAGACGACGCTCCACGGTCATGACGGGACGTTTCCTCCCGCCGCGGCCGGGACCGCGACGATCGGAGTTCGCACCATTGCGGGGTAGGTTCACCCAACTCTCCGTCGTCCAAGGGACCCCACGTGGGGTCCCCGTGGTTCGATCATAGGTCGCCCGAGCGCGTCTGCACAGGCCTTGCGCACGGTTCGTCATCCGGTCTGTAAGACGCGCGCGGCGCATGGTTCATTCGGATCGAGCGCCAAGATCAACCTCGCGACGACCGCGGCGCGCCGATCGTTGCCGGCGCGGCGCAACAGGAACAGCCCCTGCTTGTACGCCGCGAGCGCTTCCGTGTCGCGCCGCGCACGCTGGAGCATGGCCCCGAAAGCAACCCAAGTTCGGGGGCGTCCGTCCAGGGCGACGAGCTGCCGCAGCGAGAGCGCCGCCTTCCGATAGTCCCCTCGTCGCGCGTGCTTGCTCGCTCGCCGCCGCAGCCGCTCGGTCTCCGTCGTCGCCTCGGAGCGCACCCGTCGAATTCGTCTTCCGCGCATCGCTTGGTCCCCACCGCTCCCATGAAAAGCAGCAAATCTCGCGCCACGAGTGACCAAGCCGGTTTTGCGCGCTCGACGCAAGAAACCCGCAAAGAGTTGCCGCTCACCGCGACATCTCCGTCACCCCGTTGACATCCCGCGAACGACGGCCTGCCAGCGCTGGGTCGATTTCGCCCCGCGTCCTGCTCAGCGCGCCATGTCGCCACCGCCGCACTGCCGGTCGGTGCCGGTCCAGAGCTCGAGGCTCGTCGTCTCCCCGCGCTCCACGACGACGAAGGCCGCCCAGACCCGATCGAGCCGATCGGGCCGCAAGACAATCTCCGCGTCGAGCGCCACCACGCGCTGGATGCGCCCGCCCACGATCGTGTTGGAAAGGACATCGGCCTGTCGTAACGACTCGCCAACTACATGGCGTCGGATCTTGCGATCCCCTTCTCCGCCTCCGACGTCGAAGAACACCACCTGGCGGCCGACCGCGTAGGCGGCCAAGGGCGTGCCGGACA
>JALVDI010000432.1 GCA_027009115.1 Polyangiaceae bacterium
CGCTGGGGGGGGGCGGGGGCGGGCGTGGGTCGAGTCAGCAGCACCGCCCGAAGCGTCGCGCGGGCAGCGATGGCCTCGGCCGCGGCGAGGGTGTGGGAAAGGACGCCGAGCTGGTCGGCGGCAACGAGGAGAACACCGGCGCGGAGCTCGTGGGCGAGGTCGATGAGGAGGCGTGTCTCGTCGATGGGCACGAGGGGGCCGCCGGCACCTTCCACGAGCAGCGGGCGGTGGGGGAGGGCCCGGAGCGTCTGGAGAATCGTTTCCCACGCCGGTGGGGGCTCGCCCGCGAGGGTGGCGGCGTAGGGCGCGGCCGGCAGGCGGGCCCGGTAGAGGCCAGGAAGGGACGCCAGCTCCGGTCGGCCGCAAGCCCGGGCGAGGGCCTCGGCGTCCGCAGCGGTGGGGGCGCAGCCGGTCTCGAAGGGCTTGACGCCCGCGGGCTGTAGGCCGCGGCGCCGCCATTCCTTCAGCAGTGCGACGCTCACGAAGGTTTTCCCGACCTCGGTCCCGGTCCCCGTGACGAAGAGCTTCAAAGTGCCTCCTGGAACGCCGCATCCCAGAACGCGCAGGTGCGGTGTGGCATCAAAAGGCCTCCCGGAACGCCGCGACGAGCTGGTCGAGGTGCGCGTCGGTATGGGTGGCCATTGGGGTCAGGCGGATGCGCGCGCTTCCTTCGGGGACGGTGGGCGGTCGGATGGGGACGGCGAGGATCCCCCGGGTCGCCAGCCGTTGGGCGGCCGCCACAGCGTCTCCGTTCGCTCCCAGGAGCACGGGGACGATGGGGCCGCTGCCTTGGGGCACGTGAAACCCGAGGGCCCGTAGCTCCTGCCGGAGCCGATGGGCGTGGCGCAGCACGCGGTCGCGTCGCCAGGGCTCGTCACGGGCGATGGCGAGACCCCGGCGGGCTGCATCGGCGACGAGGGGTGAGAGGGCCGTGGAGAACACGAAGGAACGGGCGCGCTGGAGGAGCCACTCGCGGAGCTCGGGGACGCCGGCGACGAAGGCCCCCGCGGCGCCAAAGGCTTTCCCAAGGGTTCCGAGCAGCACGTCGGGGGTGGTCCCCGCAGCCGCGGAGACACCGCGGCCCTCGGGACCGAGGACCCCGAGGGCGTGGGCTTCGTCGAGGTAGAGCCAGGCCTCGAAGCGCTGCGCGAGCCTGGCGAGATCGCGGACCGGCGCCACGTCTCCGTCCATGGAGAAGAGCGTGTCGCTGACGAGGATGGCGCGCCCCGTGCCCCGTGAGTGGCGGAGGAGGGTCTCGAGCGCGGCGACGTCTCCATGGGGGTAGATGTGGACCTGGGCGCGGCTGAGCCGGGCTCCGTCGATGAGGCTGGCGTGGTTGAGCCGGTCGCTGAAGATCGCGTCGCCCGGACCCACGAGGGCGGGGAGGGCGCCGACGCTGGCCGCGTAGCCGCTGCTGAAGACGAGCGCAGGGCGCTGGAAGTGCTGGGCGAGGCTGTCTTCGAGCCGGGCGTGGTGGTGGAGGTGCCCGGTCACGAGGCGAGAGGCGGCGGCGCCTGCGGGAACCTCGGAGGCGGGCAGGAGCCGAGGATCGCCAGCAAGGCCGAGGTAGTCGTTCGAGGAGAAGTTGAGGAGGGGGGCTCCGGAACCGTCGGTAACAACGGGGCCGACACCGGCGAGGGGCCGGAGCTGACGCCGAAGGCCTGCGGCGGCCCAGCGCTCCAGGCGTGCTCGGAGGTCGGCGGCCAGAGTCATCGCGTGGTCCCTAGCACAATGCGCGGACCGCGGGGGGCCCCACGCACGGCCTGCTTCGAGCCATCGACACGAGCCCGGGGAGGGGCGCGAGCACGGACGTGGCTCAGACAGGGTCAGATTTCGGGGAGGTTACGTGGGCGGATGGGGAGGCCGCGCGAAACCACCGGAGCTGGATGCGCGGTCGCGGCTTCGGGTCGAAAGCTCTGTAGGCTGCCCCGGGACGAGGGCGGAGGTTTCACGTGAAACGGCGCAACGACGAACGTCCGGCTCCATGCGCGAGAGCCCCACGCGCGGTGACCTACCTAGTGAAAACAGCGAGTTCCGACGACACCCCACGCGCGGTGCGGTTGACGCCTCTCGCCGCGCCCTGCGGTCCCCTCCTGTCGAGCAGGAATCTCGCAGCGCACCCAGGCGGGTGCGGTCGCGGACGGGACCGCCGGTCCGATCGGCAGGTCCCTCCGTTTCACGTGAAACCCCTCAGCAACTGAGCACTCCCGCACCTCCCCGCCCAAAGGGCCGCGTCCGCCCGCGCAATCGCCCCCTGACCCTGGGACGGACCCGCGCACGTGCGGGGCCTACGCATTGTGCGGGTTCACTCGTACGAACGTGGCTCACGGACGGGGTCCTACCGGGGAAACCACCGGAGGTCGCGGCGCTGCAGGCTGGGCTCGATGCACTACGCGTGGAAGCACGGGACGAGACTTCACGCAAAACGGCGCAACGACGAACGTCCCGCTCCATGCAGGGATGGCGGGCCCGTCTGGGACGCAAACCTGCGCAGCACCGGGGTTGCCTGTCCGGAGGTGGGTTTCACGTGAAACGGAGGGGCGGACGAGCGCACCTCAGCTGAGCACCGGCAGCTCCGCCCGCACGTCCTCCGCCCCAAGGGCCGCGTCCAGCCTCGCAATCGCCTCCCGCACCTCTGGCGAGTCCTCCGTCGGCAGCACCACCTCGAGGTGCACGATGAGGTCGCCACGTTCCTTCCCCCTCCGCGGCGCTCCTTTGCGCCGCAACCGCAGCTTCGTTCCCGCCCTGGCACCCCGCGGCACCTTCACGTTCAGCTTTCCTCCCGGCGTCGAGACCTCGACCTTGCGTCCCTCGTACGCCTCCAGCGGGCGGATCGGGAGAGTCATGTGCAGATCCTCCCCCTCGAACCAGAGCATCGGGTGCGGCTCGACGTGGACCGTCAAGATTAGGTCGCCCCGCACCTTGCCCAACGCTGCCCCCTGGCCCCGGAGCCGCAGCCGCTCCCCATCCCGCACACCGGGGGGAATCCGCACCTTGAGGCTCCGGCTTGCGCCATCCCCCCCTCGGAGGCTGATGCTGTGCTCGCCCCCCCGAAGAGCCTCGACAAAGCCAAGCCGGAGCGTCGCCCGAACGTCCCGTGGCTTCGCGGGGCCCCTGCGGCGATCCCGGCGGAAGAGGTCGTTCAAGTCGAAACCGAAACCGCCGAAGCCCCCGCCCCGAAAGACCTCGCTGAAGTCGAACTCTTCCTGCCTTGTCCGGTAGCGATCGGGATCGAAGCCCTCCTTGAGACCCAATGAGCCGAACTCGTCGTAGAGTGCCCGCCTCTTCGGGTCGCTCAGCACCCGGTACGCTTCACCGACACGCTTGAAGCGCTCCTCCGCCCCCGCGTCGCCCGGGTTCCGGTCGGGGTGGAGCTCCTTGGCGAGCTTGCGGTAGGCCTTCTTGATGTCCTCCGCGGAGGCCGACTTCGTCAGCCCCAGTACCTCGTAAAGATCGCTGTCTGCCACCACGGCCCCCCAAGCTAACCAGGCAACGCTCCTGTTCAAGCTCTTAGCACGACCCTTGGCCCCTTCCTCAAGTGCCACACTTGTCGTCTTACTGCCTGGCTTCGTGCCCTCTTCGCCCCTCCCGGAAGGGACGTGCGCTCAGCGCCCGTCTTGCTGGCCGAAACCCCTCGTGGTACCGCCGCGCCGTGCCCCTCGTCGATCTCCAGCGACTGCCCAAGCATGTGGCCATCATCATGGATGGCAACGGTCGCTGGGCGCAGGCGCAGGGCCGCGTTCGCAGCGTTGGTCACCGCGAGGGCTCCCACTCGGTGCGCCGCATCGTCCGCGCTGCCCGCCGCCTCGGTATCGACGCTCTCACCCTCTTCGCCTTCAGCGAGCAGAATTGGTTCCGTCCCGCGCACGAGATCGCCGCGCTCATGGAGCTCTTGCGCGACTACCTCCTCTCCGAACGGGAGGAGCTGCTCGACAACGGTATCCGGCTCCGAGCCGTCGGCCGCCTGCCCAAGCTGCCCGACCGCGTCCGCTCGGTCCTCGACGAGCGCATCGCGGAGACCGCCGCCAACCGTGGCATGACGCTGACCCTTGCGCTCAGCTACGGCGGCCGCGAAGAGATCGTCGACGCGGCCCGGCGCCTCGCCGCCCGCGTCCGCTGCGGCGAGCTCGAACCGGACGCCATCGACGAAGAGCTGCTCGACGCCGCGATCCCCAGCGTGGATGTTGGTCGCGTCGACCTGCTGATCCGAACCGGAGGCGAGCAACGGATCAGCAACTTTCTCCTCTGGGGTGCCGCCTACGCCGAGCTCTACTTCACCGAACGGCTCTGGCCGGACTTCGACGAAGAGGACCTCTACCAGGCGATCGCGGCCTACCAGCAGCGGGACCGTCGCTTCGGCCGCGTGGCTCTTGTGACCGGCACCGAGGTCGCGAAGGTCGGTGAATGAGCGAGCAGCCGAAGACGAAGCCGAAAACGAAGCTGGGCGGCACCGCGATCCGCTTCGCCTCGGCGCTGCCGCTGATTCCGCTGGTGCTCTGGCTCCTCTTCGGCGCGCCGAAGATCGGCTTCCAACTCTTCGGGCTACTGTGGATCGGCATCTGCGCGGACGAGCTGATGCGCATGACCGCGCCCGGGTCCCGAGTCGCGCGGGTTTGGGGGGTGATCGCGGCGCTTGGGATCGCGTCCCTGATCCTCTTCCAGCCGACCCCCGCGGCCCTCTCGCTGGGTGCTGCGGGGCTGAGCGTCGGAGCGCTCTTCGCCGGGCTCCTCGACCCCAAACCCATCGAGGGCGCCGCCGGACGCCTCGGCTGGATGATCGCCGCGCCGGTCTACGTCGCCGGCACTCTCGGAACCCTCGCGCGCCTGCACGCCCACGATCATGGGGGAGCTTGGGTCCTGATGGCGATGTTCGCTGCGTTCATGAGCGACACCGGCGCGTACTTCGCGGGCCGGGCGCTGGGCAAGCACAAACTCTACCCGCTGCTCTCGCCGAAGAAGACGGTCGAGGGAGCGGTCGGAGGTCTGCTGACAGTCGGCGTGAGCGCCTTCGTTCTGCGCGAGCTCCTGCTGGCCGACCACGTCCCGCTCCTCGATGCGGTGCTCGTGTCCGTCGTGGCCGCGGCGCTCGGGCAGGCCGGAGATCTCCTCGAGTCGCTTCTCAAGCGCAGCACGGGTGTCAAGGACAGCGGCAGTATCATGCCCGGCCACGGCGGTCTCCTCGACCGCTCCGACGCCTTGATGTTCACAGGCCTGACGTTCTGGGCGTACGTCACCTTCGTGCTGCCGACGCGTTGATCCGGTCGTCGATCTCCCCGGGCGAATCTTGTCCCCCCCGCCTTGAATCGACACAGCAACGGAGCCACGCTCCAGCGCCATGAGCCGCGTCATCAACTTCAGCCCTGGTCCCGCCACCCTTCCCCTCAGCGTCCTCGAAGAGGTCCGCGACGAGCTTCTCGACTACCGCGGCTCCGGCATCTCGATGCTCGAGCACTCGCACCGAGGCAAGGAGTACACCGCCGTCCACGAGCAGACCTCCGCGCTGCTTCGCGAGCTCCTGGCCGTGCCCGAGAGCCACGACATCCTCTTCATGCAGGGCGGCGCCTCGGGGCAGTTTGGCTTCGTCCCGATGAACTTCCTGCAAGGCAAGACCGCCGACTACGTCGACACCGGCGCGTGGTCGAAGAAGGCCTTCGCCGCGGCCAAGTACTACGGAACGCCGCGCTGGGCGGGACACGGCAAAGAGGGCGAGCTCTACGTGCGCGTCCCGCGGGAGCTCGAGCTCAGCGAGGAAGCCCAATACGTCCACATCACGAGCAACGCCACGATCACGGGTGTCCAGTTCCACGAGTTCCCCCAGACCACGGCGCCGCTCGTGGCCGATATGTCCAGCGACATCCTTTGGCGGCCGATCGACGTCTCGCGGTTCGGGCTCATCTACGCCGGCGCGCAGAAGAACCTCGGGCCCGCGGGGGTCACCGTCGTGATTGTCCGCAAGGATTGGATGGAGCAAGGCGCCAAGGACATCCCCGACTTCTTCCGCTACGCCTTCATCGCCTCCAAGGGTTCGACCCACAACACACCGCCCACCTTCCCCATCTACGTGGTTGGGAAGGTCCTCGCCTGGGTCAAAGCCAACGGCGGCGCCGCGGGGATGGAGAAGCGCAACCGGCAGAAGGCCGCAACCCTCTACGGGCTCATCGACAGCAACCCGGACTTCTTCCGCTGCCCCGTCGAGAAGGGATCCCGCTCGCAGATGAACGTCGTCTTTCGGCTCCCGAACGAAGAGCTGGAGGCCAAACTGATCGAAGCCGCGGCCGCGGAGGGAATGGTCAACATCAAGGGCCATCGCTCGGTCGGCGGCATCCGCGTCAGCCTCTACAACGCCATCGAACCAGCCCACGTGGACAGGCTCGTGGCGCTCATGCGCGACTTCGCGGCCCAACACGGCTGAGCGCCGGACTTGCCCTCGGGCTTCGAGAGCAAGCCCGATCTCATCATCGCCGGCGCCCTCGGAGCGCACACTCGCTTTGCGAGTGTTCATGCGGTCCACTGAAGCGCGGATGTGTCCGCGATTCTCGCCGACGCGCGCGGAACGCGCCGACCGTCGTGGACCTGCTGAGGGTGCATGGCGCCGCTCTGCGCGCAACCTCCGGACGGGGAAATGGCCGCCACGCCGATCGCGGCGAGCATCGTACGCCTCGCGCGGCCACCCCTCTCGCGGTGCGGATGCGGCGGGTCGCGACGAGGATGATGGCGAGCCACTTCGACGCGTTCATGCTCGCTCATGGGGAGCTCAACCGTCCGTACCCCAACGCCAAAGGCCGTACGCCAAAGGCCGTGCCTCGCCTCGTCCCCCTGCAGCTTGGATCTTGGAATCGCGCAACTCGAGACCGGCCGGGCCGATGCGCGCTGGTGCCCAGGGCTCGAAGGGTCGTCGCCGGGACGACATCGATGATCGTGCGGCGGACGTCGCAGCGGCTGCTCCGATTCCCGCCCGGGGACCCGGTTGTTGAGCAGATCTTCCTCTACTGCCTCGGGTACGCGGCCGCCACGACGGGTGTGCTCGTGCACGGGTGGATCCTCCTGTCGAACCACTACCACGTCGTCATCACGGACGTGCGCGGGGAGGCGCCAGACTTCTTCCAGAAGCTGAACCAAAACGTCGCGATGTTGATCAAGCGGCACTTCGGGCTGCCGGAAGAGATCTGGAACACATCCCAAACGACCTCGACGGACCTGAGCAACGACGAATGCCCCTCGGAGCACGCGGTGATCGAGCGGCTCGTCTATACCCTTGGCAACGCCAAGACCTCTGGGCTCGTGCGGCGATGGTCGCAGTGGGAAGGCGCGCAGTCGCGGCCCGAAGACATGGGCAAGCGTGTGGTTCGCGTGCGGCGACCGGTGTGCGCCTCGCCTCGCACGACTCTGCCCGATGTGGTCGAGCTGCCGGTCACGGTGCCGCCCGCTGTCGCGCACTGGAAGCGGAGCGAGCTGATCGCGCTGCTGCATGACGAGCTTCGGCGGCTCCCGGAACCCGAACGTCCCCTTGGTATGAAGCGGATACGTCAGCAGAGCATCTGGGACCGGCCTGCTGCGCCTGCCCACAAGCGCGGTGGCGGCTCCCGCATCGCTGGCAGCAGGGAGCGGCGGCTCGCGATGCTCGCTGTACTTCGCGCCTTCGCGGAGGACTATGAGCGGGCGCTGGAGCGCTACCGAGCGGGCGAGGCGTGTGTTTTCCCGCGCGGAACCTGGAAGATGGTGCGGCTGTTCAACGTGCCGGTCGAAATCGAAGGCGGCACCGACCCACCCAGCGTCGCCGCCTGAGCGCGGCCGGGTCGCACAACACCTACGACGCTCGCCGACCCGTTCGGAACGCCGAGGTGCGCCTGTAGCGACCTCCTCGGGGACGGGCGGCGGCGGAACCGCGGCGCGTGGGCACCGCAGCGTGGGGTGGGGGGCGTCGTGGGCTCCGTTCGGTGGCCGCTGAAGGACTTCCTCCCCCCTCTCCTTCGCAACACCCTGGGTTCCCTACCCAAAGGGGTGGGCTTCGTTGGGCGAAGGGGTGGGCTCCGTTGGGCGCTGGGCGAAGGGGTGGGCTCCTCCGTAGCCCCCCAACGGCCTGGGTTCCCTACTCAACGAAGAGCGTTTCGACGCAGCCAGCACCGGCGGAAGGTTGGGCTCGCCGGGCAGCGCTCCGGCGAAACCGCTGCGGTGATATCGTTGCTGCCCATGCAGCGCGCGCGACGTCTCTTTCTTTCCTTCGGGCTCTTCGCCTTCGCCTGCGGTGGGGGTAGCCTCGGAGAACGCGACGCCTCGACGACGCGCGACGGCGCGCCAGCGGACGCCGGGGTCCCGGACTCGAGGGTTGGTGACGGTGCGGCCGACTCGAGCTTCGGCGACTCGGGTGAGCGCGACTCCGGCGGCCGCATGGACGCGGCCTCGACAGGGCCTGGTTCCGGTGGCTCGGGCGGTGCATTCCCAGGCGCGCAGACGCGCACGGCGACCTCGGCCACAGTCCCCGTTCCTTACGAGCTCTACGTCCCCACGAGCTACGATCCGGGCACACCTTCGCCGCTGCTGAGCGTTTTCCACGGGCAGGGGGGCTCCGGGGCCAACATGCGCGACTTCTGGGCCATCGCAGCCGAAGCGGAAGGCTTCCTCGTCCTCGCGACGAGCTCCACAGGTTCGAGCGGAGGCTGGGTCCCGGCCTCGGACGTGCCGCGCTACGACGCGGCCCTCACGGACGCGCTCGGCGCTTACAACATCGACACCTCGCGGATCTATCTCTGGGGCTTCTCCGCGGGCGCGCACCTCGTTCACAGCATCGGCCTGGAGAACGCCGACACCTTCGCCGCCTACTCCGTCAGCGCCGGCGTGCTCGCGGCTCTCGAGGGCGTGGACGGACCTGCCCGCGCCTCCCGGAAGATCCCCCTGGATATTCACATCGGCACGGACGATCCCCTCTTCCCGCAGGCATCGTCGGACAGGAGCGCGTTCCTCGCCGCCGGCTGGGTGGAGGGTGCGAACCTCTCCTTTGTCCCCTTCGCCGGCGGGCACACGGTGCGCGAAGATCAGCTGACCGAAATTTGGGCTTTTCTCGCGCGCTTCCGCTTGTAGCGTCTTCGGGCGCCGAGTAGCCAGGCAGGGACTACCAGCGGTTGCGAAGCTCGCGCAGCTTGAGGAAGACGGCGCGCTCGTCGGGCTGGGCCGGCAGCTCGGGGAAGGTCTCCCGCAGCCGCGCGATGACGCTGGGGCTCGACAGCCGGAAGAAGGTGTTGATCTCCCGTTCGAGGCCCAGCGTGGTCACTGGGACGTCCTGCGGTTCCATCCCCTCGACCGCCGCCAGGAGCTCCCGAGCCTTCGCGTTGTCGGGCTCGCGGTCGAGGGTGAAGGCGAGGTTCTTCGCCAGGTACTCATGCCCCGGATACACCCGCGCTTCAAGAGGCAAGCGCGCGAGCTGCTGCG
>JALVDI010000433.1 GCA_027009115.1 Polyangiaceae bacterium
CTGGCGGTGCAGCAGCTCGGGGTCCCGCCGTCGGTGCCGCCGTCGGTCGTGGAGCCGCCGTCGGTCGTGGAGCCGCCGTCGGTCGTGGAGCCGCCGTCGGTCGTGGAGCCGCCGTCGGTCGTGGAGCCGCCGTCGAGCACTGGTTCACGGCAAGCATCGCCGGTGAGCCAGCTGCACTGGTTTCCTCCGCCGATCGCTTCGCAGCGGTCCACCCCGAAGGGCTCGGCTTGGTCGCAGAGGGTCTGATCGCCCCCGGGGTCGGCCACGCAGCAGCCTTCCGCCGCCGCGTCCAGGCCCGCGTCCGTTCCGGTGTCGTCATCGCCGCATCCTTGAGCGAGTCCAAGGGCTGCGGCTGTCAGGCCCATCGCCAGAAGGGGGTGTCGCGTCCAGGTCGTCTTGTTCATCGAGGGGTATCTCCAAGCAGGGTTGAGGGGTTGGTCAACAGGTGAGCGGCGTTCACAGCAGCAAGCGTGCCACCGGCGTGCGCGCTTTTCCAGAGCGCTCCGCGTCCGTCCGCGGCTCCGAGGTGCGACATCCTTGTCAGGAGCGAGGGTCGGTGCCCACGCCGCGTATGGGGGATGGGGGACGAAGCCAAGCGGGCCAAAGCCAGAGTGGGTGGCCGTGGGAACTTCGCCCCGCCGCTGGGGTCCAACAGCCCCGATCCCTCCCCCATGCACCTCATGTCGAGACCTGGTACCGCAGCGCGGCCGCATGCGAGCAGGCCCGTACCGACGGAGCGCGCGTCTTCGTTCCTTGAGCGCGCGTTTTCGCGGTGGCCGGCGTTTGGCGGATCCTTGTCAGGAGCTACGCTATCCCCATGCGCATCCTCATCCTTTCCCTCTTGCTTTCTTGGGCCTTCGCTTGCGGAGATGATTCTCCGATTTCGGACGCCGCGACCGACGCAGGCGCGGACGGCGCGAGGGACGCAGGCGCGGACGGCGCGACCGACGCAGGCGCGGACGGCGCGAGGGACGCAGGCGCCGATGGCGCGAGGGACGCAGGTATGGACGCTGCGAGCGACGCAGGCGGTTTAGATGCAGCCCGGGTCGACTCGGGCGAGGACGCGGGGGACGAGTGCGCCGACGCGCGGGAAGGTGCGGCATGCGCTGCCGAAGGGGTCGTTTGCGGCGGCCCCTGCACCGACGAATGCAGCTTCTGCAACGTTCTTCGGTGCTATAGCGGACGGTGGGTCCGGTTCGAGGTCTTTCCTGCGACCTGTTTCTCCTGCGGGCCGATGCTTCAATGCGTATCGGGGGAGAGCTACTGCCGCATCACTACGCCCGGCGTCGAGGGAGCCGACACCATCTACGAGTGCGTTGCCCCGCCCACCGACTGCGAGGGCATGTTGAGCTGCGATTGTCTCGTGCGGGCGGGTGTGTTCGGCGACTGCCGGCAAGAGGGTGCCGGTGAGGTCATCGTCGAGCTTTTCGCTCCTTGAGCGCGACCCTTCGGTGACCGGAGTGGCCGGCCCGTGAGTTTCTTCGTCGGCCTCTCGCATCCGTGGGTGCGCTGCGGCCACGACTTCGGGCCCCGGCCTCCCCCATGGCAGGGGGTCGGGCCCACCGACTGGGGCGCGGTCGAGGCGGAGCTGCGGCGCTGGCGCGAAGCGGCCGGCGTGCGCTGGTCGCGTTGGTGGCTGCTCGCAGGAGGCGTGAACTACCCGGTCGGCCGGGACCCCCACGCCTGCTTCGAGCGCCGCGGCGGGCGTCTCGTGGGACGTCCGCCGGCGCTGCCGGAAGGGTTCCTCGGGGACTTCGAGCGCCTCCTCGTCGCTGCCGCGCGGGCCGGCGTACGACTCGTCCCTTCGCTGCTCTCCTTCGAGTTCTTTCAGCCCCTCGTCGCGCATGGCGACGTCTTCCGCGGCGGGCGGGCCCCGATCGTCTTCGGCCCTCGGACCGAGCCGCTGGAAGCCTCCATCGACGCTTTCCTCGACGCGACCCTCAGGCCCCTGCTCGATGTCTCGACGCGGCATCGCGCCAGCGTCGCGGCGTGGGAGGTCGTGAACGAACCGGACTGGGTCGTCGAAGGTGGGCCGCTCCATCTTCGCGTCGTGGGCGGGCGGCTCCGACGAACCCCCAAGACCGTCCCGGCGCGCGCGATGTGCGCGCTCCTCGAACGGGCCGTCGACCGCATCGTGCGCCGAGGCTTCGTGGCGAGCGTGGGCTTCAAGGAGGCCGACCCGCCGTGGCTGCTGCCGCGGCTGCGCCGCAAGCTCCGCCGGTACGGGGACGCCGGTCAGTACCTGCATCAGCTCCACCACTATCCCTCGCTCTACGAGCCGGCCCCCCTGCCCCACCACGACCGACTCCCCTTTCGGCCCTGCCTCGTCGGCGAGATGCCCACCGCCCGGGGGCGCTGCCTCGACCCGTTCGTGATGCGCTGGCGCGACGACTGGGACTGGCGCCGCGCCCACGACCCGGCGCGCTACCTCGAGCGGCGGATCGACATCGTTCGTCGCAAAGGTTATCCCGGCGCGTTGCTCTGGTCGGGGCGGGCGGCGGATCGCGCCAGCGCCTGGGGGCCTTTGCAGTGGGCTCAGGTGCGCCGCGCGCTAGGACGGCCGCCCGGCGTCAGGACGCTTTGACCTGAATCGACCGGAGCACGAGGGCGGCCTTGCGGACGCGGTGGGCCCCATCGACGAGGTGGTGGTAGACCTCTCCGTGCGTTGCTTGCGGGGGGCCGCGCCTTGACGCGCCTTGCTACGTGGCCGTCGCGAGATTCACCTAGGTCACTTGGCCAGGTTGATGTTCACGTAGGCATCTTCGCCGGTCACCTCGCGCACGAGGTGAGGGCGCAGCCACTCGGGCGGTTCGGGGATCTGGTCGGCGCTCGGCAGCTCGACCTCGGCCAGGACGAGGGGCCGGTCGAGGAACTCGTCGATCTCCCAATGGAGCGGCCCGTCGGCGACCGTGTAGCGCCGCTTGAGCACGCGGCTGCCTTCGGTGAGGGGCCACAGGGTTTCGAAGACCTCGGCGTTCGTCTCCTCCTCGACCTCGATGCGCGTCAGCCCCCGGCCGGCCTTGAGGGTGCGCAGGTACGTCGTTCCGGTCGGAGCGGTGATGCGCCGGAGACGTTCGCGGAGTCGTGCCCCAGGCAGATAGCCCTGGGCGATCTCGACGACCTCGTGCTGGCGGACCTCCTCCGGCAGGGAGGACAGCAAGTACTTGCGTTCGATCTCCAGGTCCGGGTCGTGTCTCGGGGCTTCCAGCGCGCAGGCGACCGCCTCGGCCATCGCGACGAGGGGGCCCAGCGCGGCGCCGCCGAACTCTCGCTGCTGCTGCTCGAAGCAGCGTTCGGCGTAGCGGCGCGCCTCTTGGGCCAGCGTCTTCAACGCGGCGCGCGCTTCGCCCCGGGCGCCGCGCTTGGCCGCCGCGAGGGTTCGGGTCAGGGCCTGCATGTCGTGGATGTCGCCAAGGAGATCTTGCAGCGTCTTCAGTCGCCCGATGAGAGCTGCCGCACCAGCGGCGTGAGGTCGAACGGGCTCGAGCAGATAGCGTAGGCGCTTGCCCGCGATCCGTGCGTCGTGGAGCTCGGCCTCTTGATCGAGGGATCCGATGGGTTCGAGGAGGCTGACCAGCGCCGAGGTGTGGGCTCGGGTGAGCCCGCTGATCACCGGGCCGTAGCGTTCGACGGGTTCACGCCAGCGAACGGCGTAGGTTTCCAGGCGTGCGCGGAGGTCCCCATCGAGCTCGCCGAAGCGTGTGTCGACTCTGGCCGCGGCGCGGCGCGACGCCTTCTTCGACGCTGCCTTGAGCGAGGCGACGAGGGGCCGCAGGGCGCGGCGTTGGGGTTCGGGGAGCTCTTTGCGAAGGCGCCGCACCCAGCGAAGCTGCACCTCGCTGTCGCGCGCCGCACCGGTGGCGCGTTGCAGGCGACGGATCTGTTTGGCCCGCTTGCGATCGATGGCGTCGGCGAGGTGGCGGCCGTGGGAGCGGGCCAGACTTCGGAGGCGACGAAGCGCCACCCGCAGGTCGTGGAGGGCTTCGTCGTCGGCGTGGCGTGCAAAGCGTTCGGCTGCTTCCCGGGCATCGTCGAGGAACACCCACGCGATGCGGCGCGCGGCCTCCTCCGCGGGCCGATCGAGCAGGTCGGCGACAAGCTCCACGTCGCTCATGATGCCGCGTGCGGCGCGGAGCACAAGCGCTCGCCAAAGCGGGCGGCGGTGCTATGGTCGCTCCTTCGAATTCTTGGCGCGTCCGCGCGGAGCCTTTTCTATGAAGCACATCGTCAAGCACGACCTGGATCTCGCGACCGCGAAGAAGGTGGCGCAGAAGGCCTTCGAGACCTACGCGGAGCGCTTCGCCGAGTACTCGCCCACCGCGAACTGGACGAGCGACACACGCTGCGAGGTCAGCTTCAAGGTCAAGGGCGTGGCGCTCAGCGGCACCTTGGAGCTTGCGGACGGTGAGATTCAGATGGACCTCGACGTGCCCTTCATCTTCCGGCCCTTCAAGAAGAAGGCCCTCGACGTGATCGAGCGCGAGGTCCGCGTCTGGATCGACAAGGCCAAAGCGGGCGAGCTCGAGTAGGGGGCCTCAGGGACGCCGCGGCGTCATCCACAGCCCCCCGCGGGGGCGAAGGGTCACGAGGGGCTCGGCGACCACGTCCCGCCCGGGAACGAGCTCGAGGTGCCAGCGCTGCGCGAGTGTCGCAAGGACGAGCTGCGCCTCCATCAAGGCGAAGTTGTTGCCGATGCACAGGCGCGGCCCGCCGCCAAAGGGGAAGTACTGAAAGCGATGGTGCGTCGCGCGGGCTTCGGGCGCGAAGCGATCCGGGTCGAAGCCTTCCGGGTCGCGCCAGTAGTCCGGGTGCCGGTGCACGACCCAGGGGCTCAGCAGCAGGAGGTTTCGCTTGGGTACGAAGTAGCCCCCGAGCTCCGTGTCGGCGACGGGCGCTCGGGCGATCATCCAGGCCGGCGGATAAAGTCGCATGGCTTCCTCGATGACCTGCCGGGTGTAGGGAAGCGCGCGAAGGTCTTCGAAGGTGGCCCGTCGGTCGCCGAGCGCTCCTCGGACCTCGGCGCGCAACTTGCGGGCCACCTCGGGGCTCTTGGCGAGCAGGTAGAGGCTCCAGCTCAGCGCGTTCGCCGTCGTCTCGTGGCCGGCGAGAAAGATCGTCATCACCTCGTCGCGGAGTTGAGCGTCGTCCATGCGCTCGCCGGTTTCCGCGTCGCGGGTGTCCATGAGCATCTGCAAGAGATCGTCGCGCTCGATACCCGAGCGCCGACGCTCTTCGATGATCTCCAGGACGATCCGATCGAGCGTCCCCATGGCCTCCATGAATCGGCGGTTGTGGCGCGTCGGGATCGGCGGGGGCAGCTCGACGAGCTGGTTGACACGCCGATTGACGTCGGCGATGACCACGTCCAGGGCCGCGCCGACGGTTGCTGCGTCGTTCGTCACCGCTGTTCCCAGGAGCGTCTCGGAGACGACGCGCAGGGTCAGCCGCATCATCGCCTCGTGGGCGTCGAAGGCCTCGCCTTCGCGCCATTCCGCGCACGTCTCCTCGGCGGCGTTCACCATGCGGTCGGCGAAGCTGGCGATCTTCTTGCGGTGGAACGCGGGCTGCGAGATGCGCCGCTGCCGCAGCCAGAAGCGACCTTCGCTGGTGAGCAGGCCGAGGCCGAGGACGAGACGCAGCTTGTAGGTGCCGCGGGTGTGCTTGTCGAACTCGCGGTTGCGGGTGTGCAGCACCTCTTGAACGATCTCGGGGCTCGCGACGAGGTGGGCCTGGATGCCGCCGAAGCGGAGCCGTACGAGGTCGCCGTAGCGTTCTCGTAACGTCAGCACCTTGCGAAGCCGCTCGGGGCCCCGCCCGAAGGCGTGGAAGTGACCGAGCAGCGGGAGCGGCGGCGGGGAAGGTGCCAGCCGCGCGCCGGGAGGGAGCGAGGGCGGGCGGCCCCACAGCCAGGTGCCGGGGTCGAGGCTCCGCAACTCGTCGGGCAGGCGTGCGAGCCGGGCGCGGCGCGAGGCCATCCGGGCGACGCGCCCTCGTCGCCCGCGGGTTCCGGCGCGTGGGGAGGACGACGTGCGGTTGCGGGCAGGAGGTTGGGGGCTGGCCAGCATGGCTCGTCTCTCTTGGGTAAGGGTCGGGCGCTTGACGGCGCCGCGGCCTCGGAGCAAGACTAAGAACCAGATTCTGATTCTCGTTTTTGTACCACACCATGCCAGCCGATCGACCGCCGCACAAGACCGCCGCACCCGCTTCTCGGGGGGCGAGCGCTGCTCGGGGGGCGAGCGCTTCGGAGGTGTCGCCAGCGAGTGGAGCGGCCGGAGGGAGGATCGCGGAAGAAGCCGCCGCCCTCTGCGGGTCGCTCCAGACCGTCTCGACGCCGAAGCAATCCCGCAGCGAGCAGACCCTGGCGCGCCTCCTCGAGGCCGCCGAGCGCCTCATCCTCGAGCGTGGGGTCGAGAACGTCGCCGTGTCGGACATCGCGCGGGCGGCAGGCAGCAGCGTGGGAGGCTTCTACGGCCGCTTTCGCGACAAGGAGGAGCTGCTGATCGCGTTGAGCGAACGGAGCCAGCTCCGCTTCCGGCAGAAGGTCCGCGATCTGCTCGACGCCGAGCGCTGGCGCGACGCGAGCCTCGCGGCGATCGTGCGGGCCTGCGTGGGGGAGCTGGTGTCCCACGTCTCGCAGCGGCGCCGTTTGCAGGCGGCGTTCCTGCACAGCGTCGCCGCGCGACCTCAACGCTGGCGCTCGGGCATCGCGTTTCGAAGGGCGCTCACCGACGGTGTCGCCGCGCTCCTTCTGGCGCGTCGGGAGGAGATCGCGCACCCCGACCCCGAGGCTGCCGCGCGCTTCGCGACGGAGACGGCGCTCGCGCTCATGGACCAGCGGGCGCTCTTTGGGGACATCGACGGCGTCGGTTCCCTCGACGAGGCTCGCCTCGTCGACGAGATCAGCCGGCTGCTGCTCGCTTACCTGGCAGCCCGCTGAAAAAACCTCCGCGCGCCTCACGGCTGAGAACATGCCTGCGCGGTGCATCGCGCCTCGCAAACCATCACGCTTTCCTCGACCGGCGGCATCACGGAGGGGCAGCCCGACGGCGACACGCTCGGTCCTGGGGCGGACGGTTGGGGGCCGCACCAAGCTCCGGGGGCGCGGAGCCGGGCTGGGCGGCCGAGTCGGCGTCGGTTCGCTTCAACGCGTCGACTCCCGTCGGCGTCTCGCGCCTTGCCCGCGTGCGTTCAGCGCCAGCAGGGTGCCGCAGCCGCCGTTGCGCTCGGTGCGCGCCTTGGAGCTCCTCTGGACACGGAGCCCGGCGGCTCGCAGGCGCTCGTAGGCAGCCTCGTAGCGAGCGCGCCCGACCGGACGCAGAGGGGAGGCATCGGTGGGGTTGAGGGCGTAGAGGTGGACTCGCGCGCCGAGGGGAGCGGCCCGGGCCGCGAAGGCGTCGAGCTCTTCGTCCGTGTCGTTCAGGCCCGCGACCAGGAGGTAGGCCAGGGCGGTCTTCTTGCGCTTGCGGGCGCTCAGCGAGGGCAGCTCTTCGCCGAGGGTCGCGAAGAGGGCGGCGAGGGGAGGGCCTTTGGGCACCGCCCGGGCGCGCACGGTCTCGGAGCCGGCATGCACCGAGACCGTCAGGCCGTTGTGGGGAAGCCGCAGCCACTGGCGTAGGCGCGGTAGGGGGCCGCCGGAGGTGGTCACGCTCGTCGGCAGCCCTTGGGTCCGCGCCCAGTGGAGCAGCGCGGTGGTGGCCGCGTGGTTGTGGAGCGGCTCGCCGATGCCTGAGAGCGTCAGCCGCCTCAGCGTGGCTCGCTGTGCGACGACCTCGACCTGGGCTTGCAGCTCCTGCAACGAGAGGTGGCGGCCGAGGCCGCGGGAGCCGGAGGCACAGAAGGGGCACCGGACCGCGCAGCCGACCTGCGTCGAAAGGCAGAGGGTGTCGCCGCGGTAGAGCACGGCCTCGATCCGCGAGCCGTCGGCGAGGCGCAGGCCGAAGCGTCGGTTGCTCGTGCTCCGCTCTTCACGCTCGACGATCATGCAGCCACCGCGCTCCCCGAGCGTTCGAGGGCGAGGGTCCCCTCGGCGTCCAGATCGAGGCGCTCGGCGGGGAGGCGCCGCAGCGTGCGTTCGGCCAGCCGGAGGATCGCGTCGACGTCGGGGGCCCGGAGCGCGGAGCGGCGGAAGGCACCGCCGTCATCGACGGCGCGCCCGATCCACGAGAGCAGCTCCTTGAGCTTGCCGACGGTGCGGGGGAACGTTGCGTCGTAGGCTTCTCGGACGCGGAGGAGCCAGGCGAACACATCGTCGCCGGTCGGGCGGAAGGGGGACGCGTGGCGGCGCAGCTCGTCGATCTGCCGGAAGATCCACGGGTTGCGAAGGGCGGGGCGCCCGATCATCACCGCGTCGCAGCCGGTCTCGGCCTCCAACCGGAGCGCGTCCCGGGCGTACCAGACGTCGCCGTTGCCGACGACGGGGATGTCGAGGCGCTCCCGGAGCGTGCGTACGATCCGCCAGTCGGCGACACCTTCGTAGTAGTCGCAGCGCCTCCTTGGGTGGACGGTGAGGAAGTCGACGCCAGCGTTCTGCACGACCTCCGCGATCCGGAGGACGTCGTCGGACTCGTCGAAGCCCGCGCGGATCTTTGCGCTCAGGGCCCCGGGCACCTCCCCGCGCATCGCGCCAAGGACGCGGGCGAGCAGCTCGGGATCTTTGAGCATCGCCGCGCCGACCCCTTTGCGGACGACTCTCGGCATCGGGCAGCCCAGGTTGATATCGACGACGTCGGCGCCGGCCCGCGCGATCAGGCCTGCGGCTTCGGCCATCTTCGCCGCGTCGTTGCCCATCACCTGCACCGAGAGGGGAATGCCCGGGACCTTGACGACCGCGGCGCGGAGCGTCTTGGGGGCGATCGGCGCGCGGGAGATGCGGACGAACTCCGTGCAGAGCATTCCGACGCCGCCGTGGGAGGCGAGGAGGCGCCGCAGGGTGGGGTGTGTCACGCCCTCCATGGGCGCCAAGAGGGTGCGGTGGCGCAGGGACAGCAGCATCGGACGCGCCAAGTGTGAGGGGCCATTTCGTCGCGAGCCAGCGGGCGTTCACCGGCAGCCTGCCCCACCACCTCTCTGCGCGCCTCACGTCCGGGAGCACGCCCTTGCGCGGCGCATCGCGCCAGTGCTGCGGCGGACTGCTAGCGGTAGCGGTCGGTGGCCTCGACCAGGGCGCGCGCGGTGCCATGCTCGAAGGCGGAGTGTCCGGCGTCCGGGATGAGAACGAGAGTCGAGCCGGGCCAGGCCTTGTGCAGGTCCCAGGCGCTCTTGGGGGGACAGACGACGTCGTAGCGCCCCTGCACGATGGTCCGCGGGAGGCGCGCCACAGTCCACCGATCGAACGACGATCGTTTTTGGGATGGGCTGTAGCGCCTCGGCCGTGGCAGGCTCCGCCCCGGTGTCCAAGGAGTCGTCGATGGC
>JALVDI010000434.1 GCA_027009115.1 Polyangiaceae bacterium
ACGAGCACGCGACGTCCCGCACTGGGGTCGTAGAGCTGGAGCGCGACGGACCCCATGCTCGGGCCGTCGACCCGCTGCACGCGACCCCAGCGGGTCACGTGTCGGCGGCGAGCTGTTGGAGCCTCACCGCTTCCTGGAAGCTCCGGTCCGACTCGAGGGCGACGTAGGCCTCCTCGAAGCCACCTTCGACGAGCGCCTCCAGAAGGTCGTAGAGGAGTCCTTCCGAGAAGCGCTGCCGGCCCCCGAGGGCCTCGAGCCGCGCGTAGGCGACAGGCCCCGTGGGCGTTTCGTCCTCGAGAGGATCGAAGGCGCACAGGACGCCCATCTTCTCGGCGAAGGGCAGGGCAAGGTCGAGGGACCACAGCCCCTTGGGAGCCCAGACGATATGGCGGCCTTCGCGCTGTGGAATTCGCGCCAAGAAGCTCGCCAGGCGATCGCGGTCCCGGGGGCTCGTCGTGACGTCGCTGCCGGTTGGGATCACGGCGTGCGCGTCCAGGGCGTCGAGGGCATCCAGGTACCAGGCGAAGCGCTCCTCGAGGCCCTCGTCCCAGCGCAGTGGTCCCGCGCTGCCGTAGGTGACCCCGCGGGGAGCGACCACCGCGCACTGAAGCTGGCCTGCGCCTCGCCTCCACTTGGCCAGGGTGCTGCGACGTGGCCAACTGCTGGGAAAGGTCAGCTCGGCGAAGCCCAGGGCCGCCACGTACTTGGGGCCGGGTGGCCGTTCGACGGTCGCGCCCACGTGCAGAATCGTCATGAGGGCGAGAGGGATAGCAGGGGGGCGGCCCCGGGGCGAGCGCCGATGGGGCCCCCTCGCGGCAAGCGTGGTAGAGTCGGGCGGTGCGACGGATCGCGCTCTTCAGCTTGGCTCTCGCCGCCGGATGTGGCGACGACATCCCGAAGTTTCCAGACCTGCCGCGAGATTCGGCCGTCGAATGCATGGCCACGACGGCCTCCTCCGACGGCGGCGCAGCGGACGCCTCGGCACCGCTGGCATGTCCCTCGGGGCAGGTGTGCCTCGGCGGGCGCTGCTATCCGGCCTGTGACGACAACGCGCAATGCGCCGATCGCCAGGTCTGTCGGGACGGAGTCTGCGTCGAGGGCGCGCGGCCGGACGCGGGACCACCGGACGGAGGCATGGACGCCGCCGTCGACCCCTGTCTGACGGTCATGTGTGAGGCGCCTCTCGTGTGCCACCCGACCGGGGCGTGCGTGGAGTGTGTCGACCGGCCGGACTGCGGCCCCGCCGCTCCGATCTGCGATCTCGCCTACGGGACCTGCCGCGTGTTCGCCGCGGACGAGATCTGCGCTCCATGCAACGAGACCCTCGACTGCGATGGCGGACGCCGGTGCGTGAACCTGCCTGCGCAAGGCGAGCGCGTCTGCCTCTCGCCCTGCGACGCGGGTGAGAGCTGCCCGGCCGGTTTCGTCTGCGACCGGGCGCTTGGCGCCTGCAAACCGCGCCTCGGGAGCTGCACGAGCATCCGCAACGCCCTCGCTCGCCTGCCGTGCATGGAGGACGCCGACTGCGTCCCCATCGGGGCCACGGTGCCTGCGGATATCTGCCGCGGCGAAGACCCGGCCGCGGGCCTCCCAGGCAGGTGCGTTCAGCTCTGCGGGACGTCGGACCAGTGCACGAGCGGTTTCAATTGCTCGGACGGGATATGCGTGGAGCGGCTGGCCACGAGCTGGAGCATGGGGACGCCCTGACTCTCGACACGATGCACCTCGCTCTCGGCCGCGCCGACAGCCCACGGAGATACCTGCCTCATGCGCCTCGTTCCCTTCCTCCTCGCGTTCGCCCTGCCGGCATCGGCGCTCGCACAGAACCCTGCCTGGCCGAACCGCGCCGCGACGCGTGCGGACCTGGCGGACCCGGCCAACTGGCCGGATGACCCATCCTACGGTTACGACATCTCCGGCACCGGCCGCTCGTGCATCGGCCCTGGGCTCCGCTGCTGGGACAACGCCACCGGCGGTCAGTGGAACCTGTGGTCTTTCACGCCGCCCACGGCCACCGAGCGTGAGGGGTTCCGCCGGGACGAGAGCGATCTCGGCAGCGGCACGTGGACCGATCTGGCGTGGACGATGACGACCGGCGACCGGCGCGTGGTCCTCGCCGTTCTGGACAGTGGCATCAAGTGGGACGAGCGCGACCTGACCAATCAGTTCTATATCAACCGCGGGGAGCTCGAGGTCCCCGGCCTGGACCCGCGCTGCCTTCCCACGCCCCCGCCGGGACACGCCGGAGACCCCGTGGACTTGGACGGCGATGGGTTCCTGAGCATGCGCGATTGGTTCGTCGGGCTCGATGACGCCGAGCGCGCGGCGCTGAGCTCTTCCCTCGACGGGGATGGAAACCAGAACGGCATCGCGGATCCAGGCGACCTGATCACCGTGTGCAGCGATGGAAACGACGACGACGGCAACGGCTACGTCGACGATATCTCAGGCTGGGACTTCTTCGCCGACGACAACGAC
>JALVDI010000435.1 GCA_027009115.1 Polyangiaceae bacterium
GAGCCCGACGACGTGGAGACCGAGGCGGCCGCGCTTCGCCTCGCGGAGACAGTCGACGCCCCCGAGGGCTGGCAGAGGCTCGCCGACGGACTCGCGGCGGCGGCCGAGCGCGCCGCGCCGGGGCGGGCGGCGGCCCTTCGTCGGCGCGAAGCCCGCATCCGTCGCGATCGGCTGGACGACGACGGCGCCGCGTTGGACGCGGCGCTGGCGGCGCTGAACGCGCAGCCGCTCCGCGAGGAGCACGCCGCCCTGGTCGTGGAGCTGGCGGCGAGCACGGGGCGGTGGGCCGACGCCGAGCCGGTGCTCGTCGAGGCGTCGAGCGCTCCCCACGCGCCGCCCTCGCACCTCGGGGCGCTCGCGACCGTGCAGCGCTCGGCCGGGTCCGAAGGGCTGGGCTCCACCCTCGAGCGCATCGCCACAGCGCAGCCCCAGGACCTGGACGCTCTGCGCGAGAGCGCCGAGCTGACGAGCGGGGACCACGCCGTGGCGGTCCTCGAGCGTCTCTACGATCGGGCGGCGGGGCTCTGGCGGAGTGGCGCGGAGGCCGCCGGCGCGACGCCGCCGCCGGAGGCTTGCCGCTGGGCCGTGGAGCGGCTCGTGGCCCACTACGACGAAGCCGAGCACCTGGAAGCAGCGGTGGCGCTGCTCTCGGACGTGGCGCGCCTGCCGATGGACCGCCAAGAAGCGGCCGGCTGGCGCCGAGAGGCGGCGAAGCGGGCGCTGGCGCTGGGCGATCGACCGACGGCCATCGCGCTCTTCCAGGAGGTGCTGCGGGTCCATCGTGACGACGTCGAGAGCCTGGCGGCTCTCGGGGAGCTCCTCGCCGCGGAGGCGCGCCACGCCGAGCTCTTGGCGCTGCGGCACCAGGAGCTGTCGCTGACCGAGGATCCGGAACGGCGTATCGAGCTGCGCATGGAGATCGCGCGGCTCGTCACGCGCGTCGAGGAGCAGGGCGGACGGATGGAGGCGCTGCGGGCGAACCTCGAAGAACGTCCGGGTCATCCCGAGAGCCTGGCGGTCCTCGAGAGGCTGCTGACCGAGCGTCGTGGTTTCGCGGATCTCGCGGAGCTGCTGGCCTCGCAGGCGAGCCGCCTGGACGGGGAGCAGGCGGTCGAGCTGTGGCGACGGGTCGCGGCCCTCGCCGAGGGGCCGCTGGGGGACCTGGATCGCGCCATCGAAGCCTACCGGAAGGTGGCCGAGTACGCGCCCTCGGACGTCCCGGCGCTCGATGCCCTCGCGCGGATTCATCGAGGCCGAGGCGAGTACGCGGCCGCCAGCCGTTGGCTCGAGCGTCGCCTCGCAGTCGCCTCCGAAGAGGAGCACGCCGACGTCGCGCTGGAGCTGGCCCACGCCCTCGTCAGCGCCGGTCGCGCCGAACGAGCCTGCGAGGTCCTCGAGATGGCCCTCGAAGCGGCACCTGGCCGCAACGACCTCCGCGAGCTTTTGGCGGAGCAGTACCGCAAGGCGGGGGAGCACGAGGCCCTCGCCCGGACGCTCACGGACGCTGCTGCGCACGTCGGCGATCAGCAGCGGGTGTTGGAGCTCGTGCGCGAGGCGGCGAGCCTCTACCGCGACACCCTGGGCCGCCCCGCCGACGCGATCCCGGTGCTTCGCAAGGGCATCGAGCTGGCGCCCGAGGACCGTTCGATCAAGCTCCAGCTCGCCGAAGGGCTCCGGGAGAGCGGGGAGCTCGATGAGGCGCGGGCGTTGCTCGAGCAGGTGATCGCGGACTTCGGTCGTCGCCGCAGCGCCGAGCGCGCCGAGGTCCACTACCAGCTCGGGATCGTCGCGCGCGCGCAGGGGGACTTCGCGGCCGCCCTCGAGCAGCTCGACAAGGCGACGAAGATGGCCAAGGCCGACCCGTCGAAGCTCGAGATGTTCGGCCGGATGGCGCGCGAGGCCGGCGAGCTCGACCGGGCGGAGAAGGCGTACCGCACGCTGTTGATGACTGTCCGGCGTCAGGGCGCGGCCGAGCGCCTGAGCGTCGGCAGCGGCGAGGTGCTCTACGAGCTGCATGCGATCGCCCGCGCCCGCGGCCACGAGGAGCAGGCCCAGGAGCTCCTCGAGTCCGCGTTCGAGGCGGCCGCGCAGAACGACGCCGAGGCGCTGCGGTTCCGGGATGCGCTGCTGGAGCGTGACGAGCCCGACCTCGCTCTGCGCGGGCTCGAGCGCCGTGCGGAGGCAGCCGAGCAGCGTTCGTCGAAGGCGGCGATGCAGGCCGCGATGGCCGCGCTCCTTACGTCCTTGGGGCGCCACGACGAGGCGTTCGCTGCGGCGACCGAGGCCCTCGGCAACGACCCGGGGAGCCCCCGGGTGCAGGCGACGGCCGTCGAGGCCGCACGCAAGGCCGGCGCGATCGACCGCCTGGTCGCGCGCCTGGAGGAGCTCGTCGACGAGCATCGCCGAGGCGAGGACGCGCAGATCCAGGCGTCCCTCCTCGTCTGCCTCGGGGAGGTGACCGAGTCGGACCTGGGCGATGCGGACGCGGCGACGAGCCTCTTCGGTCGCGCCGAGGCGCTCCTCGAGCGCCCCGTGGTGGCCTGGCTCGCCCTCGCTCGGGTGGGGGCCAAGCGGGGCGACCGAGCGCTCCAGCGGCGGGTCCTCGAAGAGCTCGTCGACGCCCCGGAGCTCGACAAGGCCCAGCGGGCCGACGCGCTCCACCAGCTCGCGTCGGTGCTCTTGCGGGATCCGGGCGCCCTCGACGAGGCCGTCGCCGTGGCGCGCCGCGCTTTTGATGCCGACCCGCGCCACGCCGATCTCATCGATGGCCTCGACGCCGCGACGGCCCGTAACCCGGATCACGACGAGGCGATGCGCCTCTATCAGGAGGTCGCTCGGGACGCGGGGCTCGAGCCGCTCTGGCTGCGTTACTTGGAGCGGCGTGCGCAGCGGAGCGATGCGACGGTGGCGCAGGTCCGGGAGGCCGTCGACAAGGCACGCTCCCTGGAGCTCGACGAGCGCGTCGAGCCACTCTTGGAGCGCGCCGTGGCGGTGGCGGAAGCTTCCGAAGAAGGCGTCGGTCAGGCGCGCTGGGCCATGAGCGGTCTGGCTCAGGCGCGGGCTGCCGCCGGCGACCTCGAGGCTGCGGTGGCTTGGATGCGGCGCGCCGTGGACACCGCGGAGGACGAAGAAGAGCGCCGCGCCCTCGAGCTTCAGCTCGCGGGTTTTGCGGCCGAGGCGGGGGACCTGCGGACGGCGGCCGAGACCTACGAGCGCTTGCTCGGGGACGAGCTGACGGACCGAGACATCTGGTTGCCTCTTTTGGAGGTGCTCGCCCGCGCCGGGGACGAGGACGCCCTCAGCGATTGGGTCGGCCGCCTCATCGACGCGCTCCTCGACCCGACGCTTCGGAACGAAGCGCGGCTCGTCAAGGCGCGCTACCTGATGGGCCTCGAGGGGCGCGAGTTCGATGCCGTCGAGCTCCTCAAGAGCATCCTCGACGAGGATCCGAACCACGGGGAGGCGGCCGAGCGTCTCGCGCAGCTCTACGAGAAGAGCGGCTACGACGAGGACCTCGTCGAGCTCTTGCAGCGGCAGCTCGACGTCGCCCGTGACAACGAGGACCTCGAGGCCATCGCGTCCTTGTCGCTGCGCCTCGGCGAGCTCTTGAGCAAGGTCGAGCGGCAGGATGCTCTCGACATTTACCGCCGCGCCCTCGACTGGGTGCCCAAGGACCGGGCGATCATCGAGGCGTACTTGCGCCTGCTGGGACCCGACGACGATCCGCGCGAGCGGGCCGAGGTCCGCGAGCGGCTGCTGGGGGTCGAAACGGGGGAGGCCGCGACCCGGCTGTGCCACGAGCTCTACGCCGAGTGGCAGGCGTTGGACGACGCCGAGGGCATGATTCGCGCGCTCGAGCTCGGGTACCGGGGCAACCCGCACGACGAGGGGGTGCGCACCGCCCTCGAGAGCCACTACCGAGAGACCGGCGCTTTGGAGAAGCTCGCGGAGTTCCTCGCCCTCGACGCCCAACGCTTCGCCGGAGAAGACGGCGACGCCGAGGCTCTCGTCCAGCGCCTACACGAGGCGGCGGTCATCAAGCGGGCCCAATTGAACGACGCCGCCGGCGCCGTGGAGCTCCTGCGAGAGGCCTTCCTCGCGACCGGTAGCGTCGAGCTCCTGCGGGAGCTGGTGGAGGCCCTTCAGGCCGCCGGTGAGGTGGAGGCCGCGTCCCAGGAGGTCTCGGCGGCGCTGGAGTCGCACCCCCATCGCGACGCGATCTATGCGCAGCTCTTGGCGATGCGAGCGACCCTCGCGCGCGGTCAGGGGCGACTCGAAGAGGCCCTCGGCGACCTCGAAGACGCTTACGTCATCGCGCCTGAGGCCGTCGTGGGGGACTTGGTCGCCGTCCTCGGGCAGCGTCGAGTGGCCGCGGCCAGCGCCGGGGACCGGGACGCGGAGCGGGCGGCCACGCTGCGGCTCGTCGACGTGCTGCAGGCGGCCGGCGACGCGACGCAGGCCCGAGACGTCCTGGCCGACTGGGTCGAGACGGCCCCCGACGATCGCGAGTCCTTGGAGCGCCTGCGGGACATCGATCGGGCCGCTCACCACTGGCCTGGGGTTGTCGCGACCTGCGGCAAACTGGTCCGCGTGCTCGAAGGGGAGGCGCAGGTCGAGGCCGCGCTCGTCTTGGCGGACGCCGCCGACGAGCTGGGGACGCCGCAGCAAGCCAAGGAGGGCCTCGAGCACGTCTTCGCGGCGCAGCCCGAGGAGCCCCGGATCATCGAACGGCTGCGCGCTCTGTACGAGGCGGTCGGGGCACACCGTGAGCTCGCCGGGTTGCTTGCTCACCAGGCGCAGACGGCGCCGGCGGAAGAGGCCTTCGAGCTCTATCGGCGTGCCGGCGCGATCCTCATCGACGAGGTGGGCGACGCCGCCGCGGCGTTGCCGATGCTCCAGCAGGCCGTGGAGGTCAATCCCGGCGATCACCAGACCACCGTGCTCCTCGCCGACGCCTACATCGGCTCGCAGATGTTCGCAGAAGCAGGCGCGCTTCTGGACGAGGCCATCGGCCGGCAGACGCGCAAGCGCTCGCCCGAGCTGAGCGAATTGCAGCACCGCATGTCTCGCTTGGCGGTGGCTGCGGGGGACCGGGTGCTACAGATGCAGTGGCTCCAGGCGGCTCTCGAGAGCGACAAGAACAACGGTCAGGTGGCCGCCGAGCTCGCCCACCTCGCCGTCGACCTCGGCGAGCTGGACGTGGCCCTCGGCGCCCTGCGCGCGGTGACCCTCAGCAAGTCCGAGGGGCCCATGAGCCGAGCCGAGGCGTTCCTCTGGCAAGCGAGGATCGCCCACCAGAAGGGGGAGGCGCGCCGGGCGTTGCTGTGGGCGCGCAAGGCTCGGAGCGAGGATCCGGAGCTCACCGAGGCGGCGGAGTTCCTCGCACAGCTCGGCGAGGGCTGAGCGCCGCTGGCCGACTTCGGGGACGTGAGCGCCGGCGCCGTGGTAGGGTCGGGCCGTTCTCATGCCGGGCTACATTCTCTCGATCGACCAGGGCACCACTGGCTCGACCGCCGCGGTCTTGTCCGCGGAGGACGCCAGCGTCTTGGGCAAGGCGAACCACGAGTTTCCACAGCACTACCCGCGCCCCGGTTGGGTCGAGCACGACCTGGGCGAGATCTGGGCCTCGGTCACGGCAGCCATTCGCGACGCTCTCGCGGCGGCATCCGTTCGCCCCGGCGAGTGCCGCGCCATCGGCATCACCAACCAGCGCGAGACCACCGTCGTCTGGGACCGCGCCTGTGGCGAGCCGATCCACCGGGCCATCGTCTGGCAGGATCGCCGGACCGCCGACGTCTGCCGCGAGCTGCGCGACGCCGGCCACGAGGCGCAGGTTCGCGAGCGGACAGGCCTCGTGCTCGATCCCTATTTCAGCGGCACCAAGGTCGCCTGGATCCTCGACTCCGTCGACGGCGCCCGACCGCGCGCCGAGCGGGGCGAGCTCGCCTTCGGCACGATCGATAGCTGGCTCGTCTTCAAGCTCAGCGGCGGCGCCACGCACGTGACCGACGCGACCAACGCGTCGCGCACCTTGCTCTACGACATCCGCCGCGGGGCCTGGGACGAGGAGCTGTGCGCGTGGCTGCGTGTGCCGCGACCGATGCTGCCGGAGGTTCAGCCCTGCGCCGGGCACTTTGCAGCGACCCGGGGCGTCCCCGGCCTTCCGGACGGCGTCCCCATCACCGGCGTCGCCGGCGACCAGCAGGCCGCGCTCTTCGGGCAGACCTGCTTCGAGGTGGGCGACGCGAAATGCACCTACGGCACCGGCGCGTTCCTCCTGATGAACACCGGAGAACGTCCCGTGTCCTCGAATCACGGCCTCCTCACCACCGTCGCCTGGCAGCTCGGCGAGCAGACGACCTACGCCCTCGAGGGCAGCGCGTTCGTTGCGGGCGCTGCTGTCCAGTGGCTCCGCGACGGGCTCGGCTTGATTTCGAGCGCCGCAGAGGTCGAAGCGAAGGCCCGCCAGGTCGAGTCCAGCGGGGACGTGGTTTTCGTGCCGGCCCTCGCGGGCCTGGGCGCCCCCCACTGGGATCCGCACGCCCGCGGGCTCATCTACGGCCTCAGCCGCGACACCACCGCCGCCCACCTTTGCCGTGCGACCCTCGAGGGGATTGCGTTCCAGATCACCGATCTGCTCACGGCGATGGAGGCCGACGCCGGGCGTCCGCTGTCGCGCTTGCGGGTCGACGGAGGTGCCGCCCGGAACGGGCTGCTGATGCAGTTCCAGGCCGACGTCCTCGACGTGCCCGTCGATCGTCCGGCGAACGTCGAGACGACCGCTTTGGGCGCCGCGTATCTGGCCGGTCTCGGCGCCGGCCTCTTTCCCGACCTAGGAGCCATCGTGCAGGCGCACCGCGTCGAACGGACCTTCACTCCTCGAATCGACGCTGCCGCACGGGAGGCTCACCTCGCGCGTTGGCGCGGCGCCGTCGAGCGCGCCAAGAGCGGAGCGGTGTCGTGAGCTCGACGAAGAAGCGCCAGGTTCCCATCGCGTGGGAGGCCCTCGAGGACGCCTTCGAGAACAACGCGCCGGAGGTCCACTCGTACCTGCACATCGAGACCGGAGAGGTCATCCGTATCGTGGACGGGATCGCCGATCCGGCGATGCACCAACGGTTGATGCGCGATCCCCTCTACATGCGCATCGATCCCGTCTCGTCGCGGGAGCAGTACCGCTGGATGGAGCGTTTCATCGCCACCGTGGAGGACGCGGATCTTCGCCAGCGCCTCACCACCGCCATCGACGGCAAGGGTGCGTTTCGACGCTTCAAGGACGTCCTGATGTCGTACCCCGTCGAGCGTGAGCGGTGGTTTGCGTTCCGGAGCGAGCGGCTGCGCTCGTGCATGGAGACGTGGCTGAGCGCTCACGACATCGAAGCGGTCGAGCGACCGACCTGGGCCGTGCCCTCCGCCGAGGATGTCAAAGACCGCGTCGAGAAGGACCCGGGCCAGCGACGTGGCCGGCGCTCGCGGGCCGAGCTTGCCGAGCATCAGCGCAAGAGGATGCACGAGCTCATCGATCTCCTCCCCGCTCGTGAGCTGGACGCGGGCTTGGCCTTCCTCGAGTTCCTCCGGGAGCGGCGCCGACTCCCTCGGGCCGTACCCAGGCGAGTCGCCCCCCCGGCGCGGGGCGCCGACGAGTCGGAGTGAGATGAGCTTCGCGCGTCTCGCGGCCGCCTTCGCTTGGATGGTGGGGGCGACGGTTGCTCGTGGACAGGTCCTCGGGGATGGGATCGCCGCGGTCGTTGGAGCCGAGACGCCGCGGCCGGACGCCCGGGTCATCCTCCACAGCGACGTGGACTTCCGCGCTCGGCTCCGGCTCATCGGGGAGCGGCCCGGCCACCCGCACCTCGGCCCCCTTCCGCGGGGCCTGCTCCGGGCGACCCTCCAGGAGCTCATCGGTGAGGCACTCATCGCGCGGGAGGCGGAGCGCGTTCAGCTTCCGTCGCCGACGGGGCGCCGACTCGTAGCCGAGCGTCGCCGTCTGGAAGCGCTCGCCGGCGGTCGGGAGAGCTTCCAGGCCTTGGTGCGGGCGTTGGGCGTGACGGATGAGGAGCTGCGCGCGATCGTGTCGCAGCGCGCCCTCGTGTCGGCCTTTCTCGAGGCGAACCTCGAGGGCACCGAGGTCGTGTCCGAGCAGCGGATCGAGGAGGTCTACGCGAGCGGGGAGCACCCCTTCATCGGCCGCGCCCTCGAGGAGGTCCGGGAGGCTCTGCGTGTCTGGTTGGTCCGCGCCGCTTTGGACGAGGCCGTCGCCCGCTGGGTCCAGGTCTTGCGCGGGCGGACCACCGTGCGAGTGCTGGCGCCCTACGGACCGGCGTAGCATCCTGGCGCCGATGGCTGCGCCTCCCGATTCCGATCCGCGGCGCCGCTGGGCGACCGCCCTGGGTTGGCTGAGCGGCGGTTTCGGCGCGGTGCTGCTCAACCTTGGGGCCTTCACGCTCTGGGGCGAGGGCTACCCGATCGAGCCGACGAGCTTCGTCGCCTTCCTCGCCGGGGCCTTCGGTGGGATGGCGGCGGCGGACCGCCTCGGGGACCGGGCGTTTCGGGTGCTCGGGGTGGCCACGGGGCTCGTCGCCGCTTTGGCGCTCAGCGCCGTACTGCTCTTGCTGGCCCGCTGAGCGCTTGCCGGCGCGGCGTCCTCGATCCAAGGAGCGTGGGGCCCATGGGTCCAAAGGGCCAGCGCATGGCCGCTCCCTGGGGGCGTGCTAACGTCCCGCGATTGTCGAGGAAATGCTGTGAGCGACGAGAAGCCTGACCAGTCCGAACTCGATGTCGACGCCCTCGCGGCGTTGGCGCGGCCCTCCCTTCCTCCCGCGCCGGTCGGCGAGGAGGACGACGAGGAGGACGCGACGATCGATCTGCGGGCCCTCAGCGCTTCGATGGCGCCTCCGGCACCGGTCGACGACGAGGGCGAGGGGGGCGATGAGGCTGCTCCGGCGGCCGTGAGCGCCTCGGTGACGAGCGGCGCGGCGGTCGAGGCGAAGGAGAGCGGCACCGGTGCGACGAGCGGCACCGGCGCGACGAGCGGCACCGGCGCGACGAGCGGCACCGGCGCGACGTCGGGTGCAAAGCCCGCCGCAGAAGCTCCCGCGTCCTCCGCTCGGCCCGCGTCGTCCTCGGGCGAGCCCGCCGCCGCGGCCGCGGAGCCCGAGGGGGGGAGCAAGGGGATGCTCATCGGCGTTGTGGTGCTGGCCCTCGTCGCTGGCGGCGCGTTCCTGGCGTTTGGACGCGACGGCGGCGCCCGTGAGGAGCTGCACGCGGAGAACGCGCCTCGAGCGGGCTCCGCCACCGACCGCGCCATGGAAGGCTCGGAGAGCGGAACGGAAGAGAGCGGAACGGAAGAGAGCGGAACGGAAGAGAGCGGAACGGAAGAGAGCGGAACGGAAGAGAGCGGAACG
>JALVDI010000436.1 GCA_027009115.1 Polyangiaceae bacterium
CACGCGGGCGCATCGGAACGATCATGACCGCCCCTTGTCGGTGCGTCGAAACACCGGTTGCGGCGCCCCGGCCGGCCTTGCCGAGACCCTGCCGCCGGGAAATAACCCACCCTTTTGCAAGAGAGTGAGATTCCAGAGGATTCGACGCAGCGGCCCGGACGTGGGGCGAAGGACCCCGTCGGCGTCGCGGCCGGCGCGGGCGGCGCCGCCAACATCTACAGGTACAGGTACGTTGTCAGCGGCACTCGTAGACGAACTCGCGCGAGAGGGTCCGCAGCAGGCCGCGGAACACGCTCGTCAGATCCTCGTCGCAGATGGAGCCGACCGAGGCGGTCGCGCCGCGGGCTTCGAGATCTCGACCAACCTGGACCATGCGTCGCGCCGGGAAGGCGACCGTGCGCCCAGGGACGCGGCATGTGGGGAGCAGGCCGCTGGGCATCTCGGGATCGACGCGTTCCTGCATCCGCTCGTCGGCGAGGATGCCGTCCCAATCTGGGAGCTCGGAGGTCGTCAGGTCCGCGGGGACGCCGGCGACGGAAGTGTAGACGAGGCGCCGGGCGTCGGGTCGGAGCGCCAGCAGGCCGTCGACGTAGCGTTCGATGGGGTGCAGCGCCTCGGGGTATTGGAAGCATCGGAGGTTCAGATCTCCGACGTAGCGAGGGCTCTCGGGGTTGAAGATGTCCGGATCGACGGCGCTGCAGTCGGACTCGTCGGTCAGGAGGATGACCGCCAGCACCGAGTCGGGCCGCAGGAAGCCCGCGTTGGCCCCGTCGCCGTGGCCGACGCTGCCCCCCTGGAAGCGGATCGGCGACGTGGAGGGAGTGAGGGCCTTGAGCGGTGCTTCGAGTTGCTGTTCGAAACCGCAGCCGTCGGTGCCCAGGTTCGCGACGCAGGCGAAGTCGCTCGCGAGCGCGTCGAGGTCGCCGCCGAAGGCGAGGAAAGGAGGGTAGGTCGCGTCGCAGCCGGAGACGGGGGCACCGTGGGTGTTCAGAAGACCGTCGTCCCCAAGGTCGGTGCAGGTGGGGATGAGGTCGTCGCCGACGCCCATGTCCGTGCTGACGACGCCGAGGTGCAGGTCGGTCACGGGCGGGAAGTCGATGCGTCCGTCGCCTTCGAAGTCCCCGGTGGTCAATACGGACAGCAGGTAAGGCATCTGGGCGATGAGGGCGGCCTGCTCCTCGGTCATCGAGGCCGAGTTGTCGATGACGAAGAGCACGTCGGCCTTTTCCATCGCGAGGCCGCAGCAGCTCCCTTCCACGCACCCCTCGCCGACCCCACAGGCCATGCCGCAGCCACCGCAGTTGAGCGGGTCGGAGTCCGTGTCCACGCACGTGTCGCCGCACATTCGGCCCGTGGGGCAGCTGCAGGTGCCGGCTTCGCAGACCTGTCCTCCGGGGCAGAGGCGGTCGGCGTGCTCGTCCGTGAGCCCGTCGCAGTCGTCGTCCAGGCCGTTGCATCGTTCGGGGTCACAGAGCATCCCGGCGTCCGACGAGGCTCCGTCCGGCGCCCCGACGTCGGTTGACGCGCCGTCGAGGGGGGAAGCGTCGCGGGTGCCGGCGTCGGAGCGCGCGGCGTCGGAGCCCGCGTCCAGGGCGCACGCCGGCGCACCGAAACATCCGTCGTCCGCACAGTCGAGGAGGCCGTCGGCGTCGTTGTCCGCGCCGTCGGTGCAGTCGCCCGGCATCGTCCCTTCGACGCGGGCGTCGTCGTCGCCGCAGCCGAGGCCGAAAGCCAGCAGTGCCGCGAGCCAGACGAAGCCAGCGGCTCTGGGGCGGGCGGCCCGTGTGCCGCGAAGGCGCTTCGGCGCGCAGGAGCTCGCCTGGGTTGGACACGGCGCATCGCGGTCGAACTCGAGCATGGTCTTCTCCCTCCTGGGCGCGATCGTAGCGCCCGCAGTGGAGTCGTTGTGACGCCCTCAGATTTTCAACGAGCGCGTGGATTCTCGTCCGCAGCGAGGGATCCGGCGCTACCGTGCGGAGGATTCCGACAGGAGGTCCCTCAGGTGCTCCTGGGCCTCCGCGTCTCCCAGCGCGCTCACCACCATCACGAGGAGCCAGTCGGCACCGCGGCGTAGTACCGCCGTGTAGACCTCGCGCGGCCCGAGGCCGGGAAGCTCCGCGGTCCAGCGTGTCGCCGACAGCCGACTCCCCAGCAGGGTCATCGGCGCCGTTCCCAGGAGCCGCGCCTCGTCGCCGAGCAATCCCGAGCGTCGAAAGAACTCGTCGGGATCGTCGGCCAGGAGCTCTGCGCCCTCGGCGTCGACGGGGAGGCTCGCCAGGCTGACGAAGGTCGCCTCACGCCTTTCGTCGACGAGCAGGCAGGCGTCATCGGCGACCGCCAGGGCGTGCTGCGGCGGCACGGGCAGCGCGAGGGACCAGCGGCCCTCGGCCAGGGTACAGGGACGCGAGGGGGGAATGATCGGCTGCGCCTCGGCGTTCGTCGTGCTGGGCAGCGGAGCGGCGCCGCAGGCGCTCAGCGTGAGGGCATGGGAGCACAGCGCCGCGACGAGGGCGCAGGGCGTCGCCCGCCCCGGGCAAGGCGTTTGCCGGCTCGCTGGAACGGCGCCCGGCTCACGGGGGGCGCGGCTCATGCGTCGGGGACGATGCCGTTGAGGGCGCTGCGATGAGCCTCGCGCAGGGCCGCGACCGGGACTTCGAGGATGTCCTCGATCGCGAGGGTGGTGCCGCCGACCTCACCAAGGAAGGTGCACGGTACGCCGTGACTTGCGCAGACTTTTTCGAGGCGCGGGCGTGCCTCGGGAGCGAGGCTGACGAGGACGCGGCTCGGCTCCTCGGAGAAGAGGAGGGCCTCGGGACGGTCGGCCGCGCCGGGCAGCCGGACGCGGGCGCCGAGCCCGCCGGTGAGACAGCACTCCGCCAGGGCGACGGCGAAGCCCCCGTCGCTTACGTCGTGGGCGCTTCGGGTCAGGGCGTTGCGGGCCAGCTCGAGCAGGGCGCGCTGCAACGCCGCCTCCGCGTCGAGGTCGATGCCCACGGCAGCTCCGCAGACCCGCCCGGCTCTTTGCGTCAGCCATTCGCTGCCGCCGAGGGCGCCCCGGCTGGGCGCGCCCAGGTGTGCGACGAGGTCGCCCTCCCGTGCGAACGCCATCGTGCGCACGTGCTCGGGGCGCTCGACGAGGCCGACGAGCGCGACGGTCGGGGTCGGCAAGATCGCGCGCCCGTCGGTCTCGTTGTAGAGGCTGACGTTCCCGGAGACGACGGGCACGTCGAGGGCGCGGCACGCCGCGGCGAGGCCGTCGATGGCTCGCGCGAAGGTCCACATGATTTCGGGGCGCTCGGGGCTGCCAAAGTTGAGGCAGTCGGTGGTGCCCAGGGGCTTGCCGCCCACGCAGGCGATGTTGCGGGCGCATTCGGCGACGGCCATCGCCGCCCCTGCGAAGGGATCGAGCTGCACGTGGCGCCCGTTGCAGTCGACCGCGAGAGCCAGCAGCTTCTCGCGTGGGCCGTCCTCGGTCTCGCACAGTGCGCGGACCACCGCGGCGTCTGCCGCTCCCGGCGCGACGACCGTTCCATCGCGGACGACGTGGTCGTACTGACGGTAGATCCACTGCCGGCTGCCGATGTTTGGGGAGCGCAGCAGGCCGAGCAGCTCTTCGGCGAGGTCCTCGGCGGGCGCCACCGTCGGGGTTTGCGTCCCGGCCGTACTCGGCGCGCGCCGGGGCCGATCGTACTTTGGGGCTTCGTCGGCCAGGAGCGAGATGGGCAGGTCCACGACGACTCGCGGATCGCCTTCGCGCGCGATGTCGGTCCAAGGATCGAAGCCGGGCGTCGCCTTGCACACGAAGCGACCGGTGTCCGTGACGCGGCCGACGACAGCGACCTCGAGGTCCCACTTGGCGCAGGCGTCGAAGACTTCTTGCTCGCGGCCCTTCTTGGCGACCATGAGCATCCGCTCCTGGCTCTCGCTGAGCAGCATTTCGTAGGGGCTGAGGGCGCGGGTGCGGCGGGGGATCGCGTCGAGGTCCAGCTCGATGCCGTTGCCGGCGCGCGACGCCATCTCGACGCTCGACGAGGTCAGGCCCGCGGCGCCCATGTCCTGCACCCCTTCGAGGCAGCCGCTCGCGAAGATCTCGAGGCAGGCTTCGAGGAGGAGCTTCTCCATGAAGGGGTCGCCGACCTGCACCGTGGGCAGCTTCGATTCGGTGCCCTCGCCGAACTCGGCGCTCGCCATCGTGGCGCCGTGGATTCCGTCGCGCCCGGTCCGTGCGCCGACGTAGATGACGGGGTTGCCGACTCCCTCGGCGACGCCAAAGAAAAGCGAGTCGGAGCGGGCGACGCCTACGGTGAAAGCGTTGACGAGGATGTTGCCGTCGTAGCTCGCGTCGAACTGCAGCTCGCCGCCCACCGTCGGCACGCCGATGCAGTTGCCGTAGCCGCCGATGCCCGCCACCACGCCTCGGAGCAGCTGCGGGGTCTTGGGGTGCTCGGGGCGCCCGAACCGTAGGGAATTGAGGGAGGCGATGGGACGCGCGCCCATGGTGAAGACGTCCCGGAGGATGCCGCCGACCCCCGTTGCGGCGCCTTGATAGGGCTCGATGTACGACGGGTGGTTGTGCGACTCCATCTTGAAGACGGCGCAGAAGCCGTCGCCGATGTCCACGGCGCCGGCGTTCTCTCCGGGGCCCTGGACGACCTGCGGGCCCTCGGTCGGTAGCCGCGAGAGATGGACCCGAGATGACTTGTAGGAGCAGTGCTCGGACCACATCACGCTGATCACGCCGAGCTCGGTGTAGGTCGGAGGGCGCCCGAGGACCTCGACGGCGTGGGCGTACTCCTCAGCGCTCAGGCCCATCGTGGCGGCGAGGGCGGCGTCGACGGGGGGGTCGCCCGGCATTCCAAAGGGCTGGCTCATTGGGCCTCCAGGTGCCTGCGCAGGCTGGCGAAGAGCGATAGGCCGTCGTCGCTGCCGAGGATCGTTTCGCAGGCGCGCTCGGGGTGCGGCATCATGCCGAGGATGCGGAAGCGCGCATCGTAGATGCCTGCGATGTGCGCGCGGCTGCCGTTGGGGTTGATGGGGAGACCGTCCTCGGTGTCCGCGGTGTCCGCGGGCAGATGCCCATCGCGCGCGCAGTAGCGAAAGGCGACGCGGCCTTCGGCTTCCAGGCGTCGTAGCGTCTCGTCGTCGCAGTGGTAGCGGCCGTCGGCGTGGGCGATGGGGACGCGCAGGACCCGTCCGCGCATGCCCCGGGTGAAGGGGCCTTCGGCCTCGGTCCGGACGTGGACGAAGCGGCACTCGAAGCGCAGGTGGGCGTTCCGAGCCAGTGCGCCGGGCAGCAGCCCGAGCTCCGTCAGGATCTGGAAGCCGTTGCAAATGCCCAAAATGGGACCGTCGAAGGCGCGGAGCGCTGCGGCGATGGGGCTGTAACCCGCGATGGCGCCGGGGCGCAGGTAGTCGCCGTAGGAAAAGCCTCCCGGGACGAGGACGGCGTCCGGGTGGCGGAGGTCCGTGTCCTTGTGGAAGACGTAGTAGGCGTCGGCGCCAAGCACGTCTCGGGCCGCGTGCAGGGCGTCCCAGTCCGCGTTCGATCCCGGGAATTGGAGGACGGCGATGCGCATGGGCGCCGCGAAGCTACCGCGGGGGACCGCGGACGCAAAGCCCCGTGGGCTCACAAGTTGACGGGCTCCCGATCCGGGGGGAACGATGGAGCATGGCCCGGCTGCTGCTCCTGCTGTTGACGACCTGCGCGCTGTGGCCGGCGACGGGGCGCGCCGAGGAGGCCATCGCCGTCTTGAGGGAGCTCCACGCGGCGTGCCGCGAAGCGATCGTGCCGGGGCGCCGCAAGCTCTACTCGGTGCAGGTGTCCTCGCCCCGCTTCGAGGGCTACGACGAGGTCGAGGGTCTTTTGCTCCTCGACACGCGGCGTAATTTCCGCGTCCTTGGGGGAGCCGCGGAGATCTTCCCGTCGGGGCTCGAGCCGGTCGGTTTCCGGGCCAGTCCCCAGCGCGCCCAGGAGCTGCGTCGTCAGGCGAGGAAGCTGCGCCTCGGTTTTTTCCTCGCCTTTGACGGAGTGGGGCGGCCCTGCGTGATACGGTCGGCGGTGGCGGTCACCACGGTGCGAGCGGATGTTGCGTTCGCCGAGCTTCTCGACGAGCGAGGGCGGGTGCTCGCTCGCGAGGACACCGAGCGCTACCGGGCGTGGCGAGACGACGAGGAGCGGGACGGACTGCCGGGTGAGGGCCCTCGCGCGGCGGTGGTCGGCGCGACCGTCGAGGGGGCGGCGGCGCCCCCGGCCTGGCGTGAGCGCCTGGACGCCGAAGGTTTCCGCCGGCGCCTGGCCCAGTGCTGGCGGGGGGCGCTGGCCCGCCGGGCGGAGCTCCGTGACGCCCGCCTGGTCGTGCGGGGCCGCGTGGACGCCCGGGGCCACGTGCGGGCGGAGGCGGAGCTCTCCTCTCTCGGCGACGACGAGGCGGAGGGGTGCGTGCTGGGCGCGGTCGCCGAGCTGCCGCTGCCGGGGCCGGCTCGGTTCCGTTTCCCGATCGTCTTCGCTCGCTGACCGGGCGTTGATCAGTCGCCGGGTGTGAGCTCGTCGCTGGAGGCCGCCAGGCGCCTCAGCTCGGGGCCGTAGCGCTCGGCCTGGCGGAGCACGGTGCGCACCAGGTTACGAAAGGCGCGCCGGTCGAAGTTCGAGTCGGTGTGCAGGACCGCGCTGATGCGGACCTCACCGTCGCTCGGGTTCCATTCAACCTTTGTGGTGAGCATGCGCCAGTTCAGCTCCGCGGTGCGGCGGAGCACCAGGGCTGTGGCCTCATCCTCCGGCGGTGCGACGGCAACCCGCGGCACGTGAAGGTAGACCGTGTCGGACTCGTCCGAGTAGTCCGCGTGCAGCACGAGCTCGCGGCGACCGTCGTCGCTCACGTGGCGGACGCTGCACCGCGCACGCGTGGTCCCCTCCGCCTCGCAGAAGGGGTCGAGGCCGACGCGCGCGAGCTCCTCCTGCATGGCGCCCAGATAACGCGGCGGGGGCGGGCGCCCGGCGGGAGCTTGCGCGACCGCAGCCCATGGAAGCAGCCCCGCGGCGAGCAGGACCGGGAGCCACGGACGAGCGGGGAGCGAGACGGCACCCAGAGCGCCGATGTGCGAGCGGGTCACTGGAGGATCTCGAACCATCCGCGTTCGAGCGGGTTGCCGCGGGGGTCGGGGGTGGGCTTGACGAGCATGAAGATTCGACCGACGCAGGTGTTTGCGGGCACCGTCCCGAAGGTGCGGCTGTCGTTGCCGTGCTGTGTGCGGTTGTCGCCGAGCAGGTAGTAGTGGTTGACCGGCACCTGCGTCTCGCGCAGACGCAACGGGTGCCGGTCGGGCCAGAAGGCGTGGTGGGTGAAGTTGCCCAGGGTGTCCTCGCTGAGCTGTACGCGGATGGGCCGCTGGAAATCGCGGCTCTGGAAATCGACGGTCTGCTTGATGTCGCGGGAGGGGCGGGTCCCCGAGACGTCGAGTTGTCCGTGGTCCGTCGAGACGGTCATGTTCGAGCGGCCCAGGACGCGGCCGATGACCATCTGGCCGGCGTTTTGCGGGTTTTGACAGACCACGATGTCGCCCATCTCGGCGTCGTCGCCGCCGCGCCACAGGAAGACCTGGTCGCCCGCCAGGAGCGTCGGTGCCATCCCGTCATGGCCGACGACCACCACGTCCATGAAGAAGAGCCGGAGCACGCCGAAGACGACGAGGGCGATGCCAGCGAGCCAGAGCGCCGCCTTGAGCACAACTTTCCAGAAGGAACGCACATGCTGCTCATCGCGCGCCGGCGCGGGGGTGTCAAGGACGGGGTTTGGGGGAGGGGAGCCGCCGGGCCATCGCCGTCAGGGCTCCGGGCTCGAACCCCGCTCGGATGAACGCGAGGCCATCGGCACCCGCGGCGATGGCCTCGGCAGCGGTCCGTGGGCCGACGCCGCCCAGGGCGAGCACCGCCAGCGGCACCCCCGCGCGCTCTGCACGAAACCGGTCGGCACCCAGTGGCGGGCCCTTGCCCTCCACGGAGCCGAAGGGGCTGAGGGTTGCGTAGTTCGCGGCGGGCGCGGCGGCGAGCAGACCCGCCCGGTCGTGCCGAGAGACGCCGATGCAGGCCTCGGGCCACAGCTGCCGGACATCCGCAGGGTCGATCCCTCGCTCGGGCAGGTGCACCCCGGCGACCCCCGCCGCGAGGGCGAGGTCGACGCGCCGATGCAGCAGCACCCGGACGCCCGCTCGGCGCAGCGCCCCCAGCTCGCTGAGGAGCGCCCGTGTCGACGCGCCGGGTCGTCGAAGGAGGACCGTAAGCTCGTCGCGGATCGGCGAGGGCAAGGGGGCCAGGACCCGGAGCATCGCGTCGAGGGGTCCTTGGGGCGGGGTGATCCAGAGCAGCCGGGGGGGCGTCACTCGCTTCGCCCGGATCCTTCGTCCAGCGTGCAAGGCCGCGGGTCCGGCGCGACCTCGCGCCCTTCGTCGAGCACGAGCCGTGCCCGCTGGGCCTCCGCGGACGTAGAGTAGCGCTCGACGAGCTCCTGAAGGGCGACCCGGCGGGCGTCCTCGTCGCCTTGGGCGCGGAAGCGCTCGGCGAGGTTCCACAGGGCTTCGGCGGGCGTGTCTTCGAGGCGCCGGGCGGGGTCTGGGTCGGACGCGCACTGGAAGGGCGCCAGTCCGATCGTCGCGGCAAACACCAGGCGCAGGAGGATCACGGTTGGGAGCTGCCGATGACGCCCTCGAGGGGGCTGGAAGCCGTCGCGAAGAGGCGCCGCGGGATGCGGCCGGCGAGGTAGGCGTCGCGGCCGGCTTCGACCGCCTGGCGCATCGCCCGGGCCATGCGCACGGGGTCCGTCGCGCCGGCGATGGCGGTGTTCATCAACACGGCGTCGACGCCCAACTCCATGGCGAAGGCGGCGTCGCTGGCGGTGCCCACCCCCGCGTCGACGATGACTGGGACCGTGGCCTGCTGGACGATGATCTCGATGTTGGTGGGGTTGCGGATGCCGAGGCCGCTGCCGATGGGTGCGGCCAGGGGCATCACGGCGGCGCAGCCCATCTCCGCCAGGCGCTTGCAGCTCACCGGGTCGTCGGTGACGTAGGGGAGCACGGTGAAGCCCTCGTCCACGAGCGCTTTGGCGGCCTCCAGCGTCGCGGGGACGTCGGGGAAGAGCGTCTGGGGATCGCCGATCACCTCCAGCTTGACCAGCTCGGTGCCGAGCATCTCCCGGGCGAGGCGCGCGGTGCGCAGGGCGTCCTTGGCGGTGTAGCAGCCGGCGGTGTTGGGGAGGATCGTGTAGCCCCCCTCCCTGAGGACGCCGAGGATCGAGCCCTCGCTGCGGTCGTCGAGGTTCACCCGCCGGACTGCGACGGTCACCACCTCACAGCCGCTCGCTTCGAGGGCGGCCTTGGCCGTCGCAAGGTTCGGGTACT
>JALVDI010000437.1 GCA_027009115.1 Polyangiaceae bacterium
CCGACGACGAAGAGCTCGGTCGCCTGGAGCTGCGGATGTGGGGCGAGGGACCCGGGCGACGCTATGTGGCGCGTACCGAACACACGGGCCAATGGGTCGTGGTGCTTCCCTCGGCGGGCGCCGCCGTGGCGCGCGCTATCGAGCGCGTGGGTGGAGCGCAGCCCGCGCCAGAGGATTGAAGCCGCGCCTCGTTGCTACGCGGCCTGCGCGCCTTCTGCCGCTATCCTCTCACCTCAAGAATGGAGTAGCCATGACCATCTTTCGAGAGGGCTTGTTTGACGGACAGACGGCGATCGTCACCGGCGGCGGCACAGGCATCGGTCTGGCCGTGGCGTCCGAGATCGTGACCCTTGGGGGCGACGTGGCGATCTGTGGGCGGCGTCCCGAACCGCTCGCGGCCGCCGCCGAGCGGCTACGCGCCATGCGTTCGGGGGCCCAAATCTACCAAGCTCCCTGCGATATCCGCGACTACGACGCCGTTGCCGCGTGGGTGGGACAGGCGCAACAAGCCCTCGGCGGCATCGACGTCCTGGTGAACAACGCCGGCGGCCAATTCCCAACCACCGCCCAGCACCTCTCGGCGCGAGGCTTCGAAGCGGTCGTGCGCAACAACCTGCAAGGCACCTGGAACATGACCCATGCGGTCGCGACTCAGGCGCTCATTCCCCGCCAGCGCGGTCGCATCGTGAACGTGATCGCTCAGGTCGCCCGCGGCTTCCCCGGAATGGTGCACACCGGCGCGGCGCGGGCAGGGGTCGACAATCTCACCAAGACCTTGGCCGTCGAGTGGAGCCAGCACGGGGTGCGGGTAAACGCCGTGGCGCCCGGGGTGATCAAGACCTCGGGCACCCGCCAGTATCCGCCGCGGCTCCTCGAGGACGCCAAGCGGGCCAACCCGCTCAAGCGGCTCGGCACGGCCCCCGAGGTGGCGCACCTCATCGTCTATCTGGCGTCGACCTTCGCCGACTTCGTCACCGGCCAGACATTCACCATCGATGGCGGCGCCTCGCTCTGGGGGGAACACTGGCCGATCCCTGACGACGTCCCTCAGTACCCACCGTACCCTGTCGACGACGAGCCGGAGGACGGCTGAAGGTTCCGGAGCCTCTGTGTGGTGCTCGACTGTCAGCGTCCAAGCGCACGCAGGCAGCGCCGCCGGTACGCCTCGGCCACTCCCACAACGATCGAGAGCGGCTCGGTGAACCACGCGGCGTCGATGCGCGCGGCGACGCTCCCGTCGGCGCGGGCGACCTCGAGGCAGGGACGGCTCGTCCGCTCCTCGCGCAAGGACTCTTCCTGGCCGGCGCGAAACCCACCAAGCGCAGACCACGCGAAGGCTTCGGGGCCGGAGGGCAGGCCCACGACGCAGCCGTCGGGGGCCAAGACCAACACCCGCGGGGGACGCCGGCGGGCGCGGAGAGAACGCCAATTCGGCCCCAGCAACACGGGGGTCGCTGCGCCGGCGAGGGCGCCCAGTCCGGCGCCCACGGCCGCGAGCAGCCCGCTCCCCGCGAGCGTCCCGGCGTAGAGCCCGGCGAGCCCACCGGCCGAGCCACCGCCGACGAGCTCGAGGCCGCGACGCCACCAACCCCCCGGCCCGACGCCAACCGGGACCTCCAGGGCGCCGGGGATCTCTTCTCGCGCGAGCACGCGCCGCATCAAGCTCTCGGGATCGAGGCGGGGGCGTCGCGGTCCGGCGTCGCGGTACCCGGAGCGCAGGGCGCGCTCGTCGATCTCCCGCAGCAGACCGTGGAGCCCGCTCCTCTGCAGCTCGGGAGGGAGCGCCTCGGAGCGGACCTCGATCCACGGTGGCTCCGGAGGTCGACGAGGCACGAGCACCAGCGCCCGCGTCGCCTCCACCTCGACGACTCCGAAGACTTGGTCCCAGCGCGCCGCCCAGCTTCCGTGGCCATCGCGCCAGCTCAGACCCTCAGCGCTCAGGTGGATCTGGGGCAGCCCTCCCGGTCCCGTCCTTCGCACCCATCCGTCCACCGCCCACCCCTCAGCCCGTCGGTATCAGCGTAGCACCGCGTCGCCGGAGCGTCCGAGCCCCTACTTGCCGCCGGTTGCGCTGGGCACCGAGGGCATCGATGGGAGGTTGCCCGCGCCGCTGCCCTCGAATGCTCGCTGCGCCGCCGGCCCAAAGATCTGTTGGCTGTGCCCACCCACCGAGGCCATGAACTGCTGTTGTGCATTCATCCAGGCGGAGGAAAAAGCGGTCAGGGCGTTGGTCGCAGCGACGGTGTCTGCGTTGGGGCCGAAGCTTTGCCGGAGCTGTGCCACCGCTTGCCGCCGCATCTCGACCATGCGCTTGGCCGCCTGATAGCCAGGGTGCGCGTCGCCTTCTGCGGGTCGGTTCGCTTCGACGACTCCCTCGATCCGAGAGACGAGCGCGTCCGCCGCTGCCACTGCGGCCTCACGCTTGGAGGCGTCCGCGACAGCCTCCGATAGTTGCTGCACCACCGGCGCGAACTGGCTCTCGACCTGATTGAGCTGCACGCCGAGCTGCGCGTAGTACATCGACGCCTGAGCCATCTCTCTGGCTTCGGGTACCTTGTCGAAGGCGTCGCAAGCGATGAGCCCCAGGCACGCCGCGAGCGCGACCGACTTCTGCATCCCAGCCCCTCGTTGTCCCATTCTTGTCTGGGGAGATTACCAGGGAAAGGGCCGCCCTCGGGAGTCGGTGGCTCATGCTACCACTGCGCACATGATCACCTTGCGCTTCGTTGGGGGAACCTTGGAGTTGCATGGCCTCGACGAAGGCGATGCCGAGGCGCCGCCCGAGTGCCGCTGGGATCCTCGGGCGGCGTGCTTTCGGGCGCCCGCCAGCGATTACGCCGCGATCGTCCTGCGGCTGCACCGAGCGAAGGTCCCTTACGACGACCAGGCGCGAGCCTATGCCGAGCTCTCGGGGGGCCTGCGGGTCCGTCGGGAGCCGCGCCCCTACCAGAGCGAGGCCCTCGCCCGATGGCGGGCCAACCGCGGCCAAGGCGTCGTCGTCCTGCCGACCGGCGCGGGCAAGAGCCATGTGGCGATGATGGCCATCGATGCGCAGCGCCGCAGCGCGCTGGTCGTCGCGCCCACCCTCGACCTCGTACGTCAATGGTACGACAACCTGCGGTCGAGCTTCGGGGTCGAGGTCGGCGTCGTCGGTGGGGGCGAGCACCGGGTCGAAGATCTCACGGTCACGACCTACGACTCCGCCTACATCCACATGGAGCACCTCGGGGCGCGCTTCGGCCTCGTGGTCTTCGACGAGTGCCACCACCTTCCTGGCGAGACCTACGCCTTGGCCGCGCGTCAGTGCCTCGCGCCTTTCCGAATGGGTCTCACCGCCACCCCGGAGCGGCAGGACGGGCGCGAGAGCCTGCTGGTCGATCTCATCGGTCCCATCGTGTATCGCCAAGAGATCGTCGCCATGAGCGGCGATTACCTCGCCGACTACGAGACGGTCACGATCCGTGTCGAGCTCTCCCCATCGGAGCGGGAAGAGTACGAAGCGGCGCGGGCCATCTACCGCGAGTTCGTCGCGCAGCAAGGCATCCGCATGGGCTCGCCTTCCGGCTGGACGGAGTTCATTCAGCGCTCGGCCCGGAGCGACGCCGGGCGCCGCGCGATGCGTGCCTACCGCCGCCAGAAGCAGCTCGCCTTCGCCGCCCCCGCCAAGCTCGACTACGTCGAGTATCTGCTGGATCAACACCGGGACGACCGCTCCATCGTCTTCACCCAGGACAACGCAACCTGCTACGAGATCAGCCGCCGGTTCCTGGTTCCGGCGATCACCCACCAGACAAAGGTGAGTGAGCGCAGCCTCATCCTCGAACGCTTCCGCGAAGGGACCTACCGCGCCGTGGTTACCAGCAAGGTTCTCAACGAAGGGGTCGACGTTCCGGACGCCAACGTCGCCATCGTCGTCAGCGGCAGCGGCAGCGTCCGCGAGCACGTGCAACGGCTAGGGCGCGTGCTCCGCAAGCGAGGCGACAAACGCGCGATCCTCTACGAGCTCATCACCGCGCAGACCGGCGAGACGTTCACCAGCGAGCGGCGGAGGGATCACGTTGCTTACCGCTGATTTGGCTCGGGTGTTCCGTCGCCAAGGGGAGCTGAAGCTCCGGGCGATGGACGCCCGGATCCGCCTCCGTGCGCAAGAGATCGCCGCCAACTACATCGAGATCCTCGAACACTCGGTGGGGGACGCCCGCGCCGAGGTACTCGACGCATTGAGCGCCGTGCGTCTGTCGGCGAGGGACCGAAAGCTCGCCGACGGGCTGCGCAAGCTGCTGCTCGACCGTTGCGAGTTCGACGCCGATGCCGAGGTCCCACCGCCGCAGCTCCGTGCCGAGATCTTTGCGCGGGCCGCGGCGGCGAGGCGTGAGGGTCGCTTCGACCGCGAGGCGCTGCTTGCGCAGATCGCCGACGAGCGAGGGATCGAGGGCGACGTCGAGCGGCTCCTCTACGCCGATCTCAAGCAGGAGCAACGCTTGCTGTGCTTCGACTCCCTCGACCCCGAGCAGCTCGTCTCCGAGTACGCCCTCGGCCAGGTCCAGGCGGTGCTGCTGAAGGCCGAGTCGGTCGTCTTCGAGGTCCAGTGCGCCGACCCCTCGATCTACCGCTTGCTCTTTCGCAAGATGAAGTTCCACCGACTCCTGCACACGATCGAGGCGACGGAGGCGGGCTACCGCATCGCCGTCGACGGGCCCTTCAGCTTGTTTTCCTCGGTCACCAAGTACGGGTTGCAGCTGGCGATGGTCGTCCCGGCAGTGCGCGCCTGCGACCGTTGGTCCCTCGACGCCGTCGTGCGCTGGGGAAAGGACAAGTCGCGTCTACGCTTCCACGCAGAAGGGGGACGCGAAGGGGAGCTCGCTCCGCCGCGGCTACCCGACGAGGTCGAGCGCCTGCTGGCGACCTGGGAGAAACGTCTGGCCGACGGCAAGACCGACTGGCAGATCGCGCGAACCACGCGGGTCCTCGATCTCCCCGGCGTGGGCGTCTGCGTTCCGGATTTGGAGTTTCATCGCGGGGACGACACGGTCCTGCTCGAGGTCCTCGGCTTCTGGAGCCGAGACGCGGTGTTCAAGCGCATCGAGCTCCTGGAGCGGGGGCTCGATACGCCCCTTGTCTTCGCCGTACCCCAGCGACTGAGGGTGAGCGAGGCCGTCCTCCCCGACGATCTTCCCGGCGCGCTCTATACCTACAAAGGCGTCCTGAGCGCCAAGGCGATCGAGGAGCGGCTGCAGCGCGCGCTGCGATGACCGGCCCTGGCCCCTCGCACCGAGTGGTCCGCTACTAACGCCTTGAAAATGCTAGTGTTTTCTTGGTGTCTGGCGGTTGCTCCCGCCCCCCCCGGAGGCTATCCTTGCGCCACCGCGACGAAGGGGCCGCGCCGGCCCTCGGCCGCTCCCAACGGGCTCGAGATCGCGCGCCTCGGCGCGGCAGCGCGTCGATGAAAATTTGTCTTCCGAAAAGCAGAATCAATGGCTGAACCAACGAGCGAGCCCATCTACGACCAGTCCAGCATCAAGGTGCTCGAAGGCCTCGAAGCCGTCCGCAAGCGACCCGGGATGTACATCGGGGATCCGCACGACGGCACGGGTCTGCACCACCTGGTCTGGGAGGTCGTCGACAACGCCGTCGACGAGCACCTCGCGGGCTACTGCGACGCGATCTCGGTCACCATCCACGCCGACGGTTCGCTGACCGTCGTGGACACCGGCCGCGGCATCCCCGTCGGGATCCACGCCGAGTACGGCATCAGCGCCGCCGAGCTCATCATGACGAAGCTCCACGCCGGCGGGAAGTTCGACAACGACTCCTACAAGGTATCCGCCGGCCTTCACGGTGTGGGGGTCAGTGCCGTCAACGCCGTCTCCGAGTGGCTCAAGATGGAGATCCGTCGCGACGGCAAGGTCTACTTCCAGGAGTATCGACGCGGTGTCCCCCAAGGGCCCCTTGAAGTGATCGGTGCGACCTCGACGACGGGGACGAAGATCTCCTTCAAGCCGGACGCCGAGGTCTTCACGATGACGGAGTTCAACTTCGACATCTTGAGCAACCGCCTGCGCGAAATCGCCTTCCTCAACGCGGGCTTCGAGGTGACTCTCGAAGACGAGCGCGACGAGCGCAAGGTTGTCCACCACTTCGACGGGGGCATCCGGGAGTTCGTGGCGATCCTGAACAAGAATCGTCAGGCGCTCCACGACGAAGTCATCACCATCAACGACTCGAAGGACGGAATCCAGGTCGAGATCGCCTTGCAGTGGTCGAACGCCTTCACCGAGTCGATCCGCTGCTTCACCAACAACGTCCACAACAAGGACGGCGGCACGCACCTGACGGGCTTCCGCACGGCGCTGACGCGCACGCTCAACAGCTTCGGCAACGCCGCGAAGCTCCTCAAAGACCTCAAGTCGCCCCTGAGCGGCGACGACGTCCGCGAGGGTTTGACGGCGGTGATCAGCGTCAAGCACCCAGACCCCGCGTTCAGCTCACAGACCAAGGACAAGCTCGTCTCCAGCGAGGTCAAGGGGATCGTCGAGAGCGTCGTCGGGGAGCGCCTGCACCAGTTCCTCGACGAGAACCCGCAGACAGCCCGACGCATCATCGACAAGGCGGTGATGGCTGCCCGGGCACGGGAAGCCGCGCGCAAGGCCCGCGAGATGATCCAGCGCAAGGGTGTGCTCGACGCCAGCACCTTGCCGGGCAAGCTCGCCGACTGCCAGAGCCGCGATCCTTCCGAGAGCGAGATCTACATCGTCGAGGGCGACTCCGCCGGCGGCTCGGCCAAGCAGGGTCGGGACCGACGCTTCCAGGCCATCCTCCCGCTGCGCGGCAAGATCCTCAACGTTGAGCGGGCGCGCTTCGAAAAGCTCCTGTCGAGCGCCGAGATCGGCACGCTCATCACGGCGCTCGGCTGCGGGGTCGAAGGTGGCCAGAACTTCGACATCGACAAGCTCCGCTATCACCAGATCATCATCATGACCGACGCGGACGTGGACGGTTCGCATATCCGCACGCTTTTGTTGACGTTCTTCTATCGGCAGATGCCCGAGGTGATCCGGCGCGGCTACCTCTACATCGCGCAGCCGCCGCTCTACCAGGTCCGCAAGGGCAAGAAGGTCCGTTACCTCCAGAACGACGAGGAGCTCAACCGCTTCCTCATCGACTCCGGTGCCGACGGAGCGGTGGTGCGCACGGCGAGCGGCGAGACGCTGCTCTCGGGCGACGTGCTCGTGCGGCAGCTCGACGAGCTGCGCCGGTGGCGCCGGCTGCTCCAAGGGACGCGACGAAGGGCCGACCCGCGTATCGTCGAGGCCTTGATTCGCGCGACGACTCTCTCGCCGGACGATCTCTCCGACGAAGCCGCTGTGCGGGAGGCGCTCGAGGCGATGCGACGCTACCTCGAAGAGAAGCACGAGGACCTGCTCGGCTTCGAGGCGACCGTCGACAAACACCCCGAGCTCGACCGCTATCGGGCGCATGTGGAGGCTCGCTTCGGGGTCGCCAGCCGTAATGCCACGATCGACTTCGATCTCTTGTGCGCGGGGGACATCGCGGAGCTGCGCCAGATCGAGACGAACCTCCGGGCGCTGGGGGAGCAACCCTTCTACGGTGCGAGCCTCGACTCCAGCGGCAACCCGGCGCAGTTCGAACCCATCGGTGGGCCGGACGAGCTCTGGGAGTGGATCGACGCCCGCGCGCGGCGGGGGTTGCGCCTTCAGCGCTACAAGGGGTTGGGCGAGATGAACCCGGAGCAGCTCTGGGAGACCACCATGGACCCGGAGAGCCGGACGTTGCTGCAGGTACGCATCGACGACGCACAGGAAGCGGAGGACATCTTCACCGTGCTGATGGGTGACCAGGTCGAGCCACGCCGCGAGTTCATCGAGGCCAACGCTCTGACGGTGACGAACCTCGACATCTGAGCTAAAGCCCATCTCAAAACCCCTCGTCGCCGCTGTGCGGCCTGCGCACGGCCTCTGCCGCCATCCGCTCACCTCGACAAGGCTCGGATTCCCTCGGCTTGCGGATGCGCCAGCGGTCCCGCCCATTCCACGGATCGGTCGACGATCGTTTCTTGAGATGTGCTGTAGGGAGGGGTTGATCTGGCGCTAGGGCAGGCCCATAGGGGGAAGCGATGACGGAGACGCAGGACACGCCGCGCACCGACGATCAGATGAAGGACGCCATCGACGCTCTCCTTCGGAGCGTTCGCCACGACCGGGACGCTTGGGAGGGCGCTTTTGCCACGCTCCGCTCCTACCTGGAGGGCGAGCTGAGACAAGCGGCCCGGGATCTGCTCCGGGCCGCCGCCCGCCGCGAACGGCTCGAGCTCCAGTGGAAGCTCGAGGAGCTCCTCGAAGAGACGATGTCGCCCGAGGAAAAGGCCAAGGCCGCCAGAGCGAAGGCCAAAGCCGATGCGGAAGCCGACAAAGCCGAGGGAGAAGAGGCCACCGGCAACGTGATGACGCCACTTCGGCCCGAAGACCTCGTGCCCATCTACGACGACCCGCGAGGCTTGATGATCCACCGGCACAAGACCGATGGGCGCTGGTTTCTCACCCAGATCGATCCGCAAACAGGCCAGCCGCAGACCGTCGAGCTTCCTGAGCAGCACAAGGTCCAGGTCCGGCAAGAGCTCGCCGGCAGCCCCTACTGGCTCGAAAAGAGCTGGGGCTGACCCTCGGGCGCCGAGCGTCCGCCTGCGACGCATGAGGAGGGTTCCGTGATCGTCGAACGGATCTGGACCGGCAACGCTTTCCGCAACTTCAACTACCTCGTGGCCTGTGGACAAACGGGTGAGGCGCTGGCCATCGACCCTCTCGACCACCGCAAATGTCTGGAGGGAGCGCGCGCGCGGGGCTGGACGATTACCCAGATCCTCAACACGCACGAGCACCGAGACCACACCGGTGGCAACGAGCCGCTTCGCGCGACGACGGGGGCCCGCGTGTTGGCGCACGCCAACGCTAGAGAGGTCCTGCCCCATCTCGACGTCGCGCTCTCGGCGGGCGATGTGGTGCGCGTCGGCAGGAGCGTCGAGCTGGAAGTCCTCGATACGCCCGGTCATACGATGGCGCATGTCTGCTTGCTGGCACACGCGGATGCGCCGGCGCTCTTTTGCGGCGACACCCTCTTCAACGCCGGCGCCGGCAACTGCCACAACGGCGGGCACCCGGAGGTCCTCTACGAGACGTTCTCGCAGCAGCTCGCGCGCTTGCCTCTTCATGCGCGGGTGTATCCGGGGCATGAGTACCTGGCGAAGAACCTCGCCTTCACCCTCGACCGCGAGCCCGACAACGCGAAGGCTCGGGAGCTCCTGGCGGCGGTCGAGGGGATGGAACCGCAGGACGTC
>JALVDI010000438.1 GCA_027009115.1 Polyangiaceae bacterium
CTCCGCAGGCGCCTCGCCACAAGGGGTCCAGACGCGGACCTCCCGTGCGGGGATGGCGCGTCGTTGGGCGACGGGGACGGCCACGGGCGTGAAGGGGAGCGCGCACGGCGGCGAGGCGGGCTCGCTCGGGACGGGGGCCTGGGGCGACGTGGCCGCGGGCGGGGGCTGGCCTTCGGCTGCCGTAGCCAGTCCGTATTCACTGCAACTCACGCCCGACAGCAGCGAAATCGCCAGCCACAGCCAGGGATGGAGCTTCGAACCCTGGCGAACGTTGTCGCCTCGAGGGGCTTTTCGCCGAAAGCTCATCATTGTTCAATCCAGTCGACAGGGATTGCCCGAGGGTGGAGGGCAACCCGTCCCGGATTGTCGTACGGGGCTGCGTGGAGTTGCTGGCATCGGGGCCGAGGATGGCGGCGCCGAGGGCGTGCGCAAGCCGCACAGCGGCGACGAGGGGTTATGAGATGGGCTTTAGTTAGGAGCCCGGCCCGGTACGGATCGCGATGGATCGGGTGGTGAGGATGTCCCTGCGTGGTGCGGCGCAAGGAGAAAACCTTGACGATTTTCCAGGCGCAGTGCGATTACCACGCGGCGAACTCGATCACCTCTTCGGGCGAGGCATGTTCGAGGTCGCCCGACCGGCAGAGGAGCATCGCTTCGGCGACGCCAAGGGTCACGAAGGCCTCGCGCCGGCCATCGCTCGCGAGGGCGACCCAGCGCGTGCGGACCTGGTGGCGATCGAGCAACACGTTCAGCGCTCGGACGAGGCCGCGAACGGTGATCGTCTCTGGTTCGGCTGCGTGAGGGTCGCCAGCATCGGCATCGATGTCTTCCTCGCCGTCGGTCACCGCCGAGAGGTGCTCGCCCGCGCGAACGACGAGGGGCCCATCGACCGAGCCGATGCGCTCGAGGCCCACGGGGCCCAACTCGACAGCGAGGGAGGCGAGGCGACGGACGATGGCGTGGGCGTTCGCGGCCTCTCCATCGCGGTGCAGGAGCCAGCGGTCGACTGCCGCGCGCCGCGCGGCGACCTCGGGGTCACCGCTGCCTTCGTAGTAGAGGGACAGGAGGTCCAGCCTCCGGGCCTGTTCGTCGCCGCCCGGGTCGACGCGTTCGAGGAGCACTTCCAGCAGTCCGTCGGTGAGCTCGCCAAGGAGGCCGGCTCCTCGGAGTCGTTCGGTGAAGGCGCGGTCCTGCTGTGCGGGGGTCGGCGGTGGGCTTTCGCTCGCCTGCGGCGGGCGGTCGGAGCGCGGCTGGGAGGGCTCGGTCGGCATGGGGAAGGGTGGGGTTGCGCGGGTCATTGTTCCCCATCCCTGCGGGTGCGTCGAGAGCGCTGTGCTTGCCATTTGGGGGGAATGGCAGGACGTTTCCCTCGTGGGATTGCTCCGCGAGGAAGATGGCCTCTCGACGCTGGAGTACGTCATCATCCTGGTGCTCGTGGCCGTGATCGGCCTCGTCACCTGGCAGTTCTTTGGCGAAAGTGTCGCGGACTCGGTGGACGAAGCGCACGCGGAGATCCGAAACATCGGGGCCGGAGGGTCGGGCCGGGGGCGCGTTCGGGTGGGGGCTGCGGGCGACGATGTGGAGGCGGTTGGCAGCCAGGATCCGGCGGCTTCACCGGCGGGCTCGGCCACGCCTGCGGAGGGAGAAGGGGAGAACGGGCTGGGGGGCGGCGCCGGAGAAACGCGGGTGGCAGGGGTCGTTCGGGACGAGGGGGCGATCTCCGTCTACACCGCGCCAGGTACCGAGGAGGAGACCGGCGGCTACGGCGTCTTGATCACCATCGCGATCGTGGTCCTGCTCGCGCTCGGTGGCGTCTTTGCCTTCTTCAAAGCAAAGGGCTCGAAGAGCTGAGCTGGGTCGAGGCGTCCGCGTGACCCGCCCGCGAATTGCGCCGCGGGTGACCAAAGGCTGGACCAGGCCAGACCCGGCATGTCAAACCAAGCGGCCCATGCGTACGGATGCGCGCTTGCGGGACGAACTGCCGCCGCTGCCTTGTTCGTTCGGTCGCTACGTCCTCTTCGACCATATCGGCCGCGGAGGCATGGCGGACATCTTTCTCGCGCGGCTGCGCACGCAGCTGGGCGTGGCGCGCAACGTCGTCGTCAAGCAGATTCTCCCGGCGCTCAGTGACGATCCAGGGTTCGCGGCGATGCTCATCGAGGAGGCGAAGCTCGCCGCACAGCTCAATCATGCCAACGTGGTCCAGGTGTTCGATCTGGGTCGCGAAGAGGCGCGGCTGTTCATCGCCATGGAGTACGTCGAGGGGTTCGACCTCCGTCAGATGTTGGGCGAGCTGACGCGGGCCCGCGTGCCTCTGCCGGCGGAGTACGCGCTGCTGGTCGTTCGCCAGGCGCTCCGCGGTCTCGACTACGCCCACCGGGCGCGGGGGACGGACGGCCAGCCGCTGGGGATCGTGCACAGAGATGTTTCGCCGTCGAACGTGCTGATTTCCTTCGAGGGAGAGGTCAAGCTCTGCGACTTCGGCATTGCGCGCGCGTTGGGGCGCGAGGGCAGCCAAGGTGGGCCTTGCGAGAGCCGCGTGCGGCGTAGCCGCGTGGCTGGGAAGAGCGCGTACATGGCGCCGGAGCAGGCGCGAGGAGACGCGCTGGACGCCCGCGCCGATGTGTTCGCCGCGGGCATTCTGCTGTGGGAGCTCTGCGCTGGGCGGCGGCTCTACAAGGGGACGGATGACGAGATGCTGGCGCAGGCGTGCGCCGCGGAGGTGCCGCCGCTCCCGGACCGCGGGCTGCCGGACACGGAGCGGCTCTGTGCCATCGTCGCCCGGGCCCTGGCCCCACGGCCCGGCGACCGCTTCGCGACTGCCGGCGAGTTCCTGCGCGACCTCGAAGACTACGCGATCGAGCAGCGGCTCATGGCGAGCCCCTTGCGTTTCGGGGCGTTCCTCGCCGAACACTTTGCCGAGGCCATCGTACGGCTTCGGCGGGAGCGCGAGAAGGCGGCGGACGCTCTGGACGATGGTTCGGACCCGCGAACGTTCGGCCCGTCGTCGTCGCCCCCGCCGGCGGCTGAGAACGGCGAGCTCGTTCATCTGCCGCACGCCGCCGGCACGCCTCCGGAGGTTCGCAAGCCCGCACAGGAGCGGAACGAACCGCTGCCTCGCGAGGTTTCCGAGGGGCCGTCGGAGGGCGCAGGGACGCCCGAGGTGCCGAGCTCCGTCGAAGAGGCCCGGGGCGAGCCCGAAGGACGCTCCAAAGGGAGGCCGGGCCTGGTGCCCTTCTCGGCGCCGTGGCTGCTCGTCGTCGGGATCGTGGCGGCGGCGGTAGGGCTGTCGGTCTACTTCGCGCTGCGTTGAGTGAACAGCCGCTGGAGGGTGCGGAGCTTCGTTGGGGGGGCGCTCCCAAGGCGCCGGGCGACCGAGACGATCGTGGGGCCGATGGCGTCGTAGGCGCGGCGGGCGTCTCGGTCGATGAGCGCGCCGCGGTGGCGCCGCACCGTAGCCACGTCCCCGCGCATGACGGGCCCGCTCAGCGCGGCGGGGACCCCGACGCGTTCGACGTTCTCGGCGACGGTGCGGAGCAGGGCCCCCAACGCGCGCTCTGCGTCGCGCCGCTTCAGCCCGCGTCCGACGAGCACTTCGACGCCGACGGTGGCTAGGGCCGCAGCACCGTTGGCCACGAGCGCGGCTGCCGCATGGTAGGCCCCTCCATGCAACCCTGGCAGCTCCAGTGGCCGTGCGCCGCAGGCCCGAGCGATGCGTCGTGCCGCGCGCCGCGCCTCAGGGGAGCCGTCGATCGCGAAGGTCGCGCCCGCCAGCGCGGGGGGGCGACGTGGATCGGCGAAGGAGACGAGCGGGTGCATCGCACCGGAGGGCCGGTCCACTCCGCCAAGGGCCTCGGGGCCGAGGGAGCCGGCGCAGTGGAGGATCACACATCCATCACGGGTCTGAGGGGCGACCGACTCGGCCACCGAAGCGATAGCGCCGTCCGGGACCGCGAGGATGACGGCGTCGGCGGCACCCAGCCCCCGTGGACGACGCCCACTCGTCAACCGGACAGGGAGGGTCGAGGTCCGCAGCGCTGTGGCGAGCCCGCGCCCCACTCGACCGCGGCCCACGACGAGGATGTTCATCGGGCCGCGCTCCCATAGAGCCCGTGGGCTGCGATGTAGGACGCCACCGCCGGCGGGAGGAGGCCCGTGGTGGGCTCGCCTCGCCGGAGCCGAGCGCGGATCTCCGTGGAGCTGACGTCGGGCATGGCGATGGGGCACTGGGGGGGCAGCGGGTAGCCACGGCGGCCGACCACGAGCGGAGGCGCCATGGCCGCGATGTCCTCCCAGCGATGCCATGCCTGCGTCTGCCCGAGGATGTCGGCGCCGACGACGAGTCGAAACGACGCGTCGGGTCGTCGTTCCCGCAGCGCCACGAGGGTGTGGTACGTGCGGCTCTCCCCGCCGAGGTCACGCTCGATGTCCGAGATCTCGACCTTCCGGAGGTCGCGCATGGCCAGCTCGGTCATCCGGCGGCGGTGTTCGTAGGGGGCCGCGGTTTTCCCGAAAGCGTGCTGGAACGTCGGCACTACGAGCACCTCGTCGATCTCCGCGGCCACCTGCGCCCAGCATGCGACGAGCACGTGGGCGATGTGGGGCGGATCGAAGGTGCCGCCGAAGATAGCGACAGTCATCATCGCGAGACGGAGACCTTGGAGCGCCGGCCCTGCAGGACTTCGCGCCAGAGTGGTTCGCCTGTCGGGGCATACGCGGCGACCGAGATGCGCCCTTCGTCGTCGGCTTCGAAGAGCCCTACCGTGCCCCCGCTCAGCGGACCCGGGGTGAAGAAGTAGCGTGGGCCAAAACGTTTGAGCAAGGCTTCCTGACTCCGCCCATAGACGATGACGCTCGCGTTGGCGATGTCCTCCTCGTCGAGGATGCTCTTGTCGTGGACCGCAAGAAGGATCCGGTCCTCCATCATCTCCACTGCCCGCGCCGGTGCCGGCGGTAGGGTCCGCAGCCGAGACAGGCGCCGGGCCTGCTCCTCGCGCTCGAGAAGGCTCTCGATGGCTGTAGGACTTCCGTCGACCGCGAGAGCCGCCGCAGAGGCCAGGAAGTCTCCCTCGGCTCCTTCCTGGAGCTCCGCCATCCAGATTTCCGCGAGGCGGTCCGCGGCGCCGTCCTCACCGAGGTAGATCGCCTGTTCGGCGTTGGCATCGCCCAGGAGGAACTCCGTGGCCTCACGGAGCACCGAGAGGTCCGTGTCGCCGGCCGGTCCGATGAAGCCGATCCGCATGGCTCAGCGCCGGTCGCAGCCGGCTCGTCGGCGTGCTTCGAGGTAGGCGTCGGAGAGGGCGAAGTGTAGGAGCGACCAGGCCTCGGGGGCAGCGCGGATCGCGGAGATGCGGCCGCTTGCGTCCGTGGGCGGGGTGGTGCCGCCGAGCTTCAGGAGAGCGTCGAGGGCCGCGCCAAGCGTGCCGTGGGTCAGCAGGGCCACGTGGTCGCCGAGCTCCCCGGCCGCCGCCCGTAGCTTCGCGGCGTCGAAGCCAGGTGCGCCGCCCATTTCGAACGCCAACGGGCCGAGCTCTTCGCGGTGGCGCCGCGGGATCGCTTTGTAGACGCGCTTGGCGACGTCGTCGAGCGCGTGGGGGTCCAGGCCCGCCGGCGCGTGGTGCGGATCGTAGGCTCGCAAAAGGCCCGCGATGAGCAGGTAGAGGTCGGCGGGATCGCTACGCATCGCGACCGAGAGGTGCGCGCCCGCGGCGGCCAGCGCTCGGGTGAACAGGAACGCGCGCTCGGCGTCCGTGGTTTCGGTCAGGAGCGCCTCGCCTACCAGCAACGTGATGGGGCGGTCTCCGACGGGGAGGCAGACGCGGTCGTGCGCCTTGGTCAGGAGGACCTGGACGTCGCCCACACCCAGGAGTTGGGCTGTGCGCTGCACCTCCGCACGGACCGGGTGGCTGCGTGGGGCTTTCTCGGCGCGCCATCCTCGGGCGTTGAAGGGGAGCGTCTTGTCGAAGGCATCGGCGGCCAAGCGGAAGACCTCGTAGACGGAGGAGTTCAGTGCCGGCGGCGCGAGGAGATCGCGCAGCTCCGGCGCCGCGGCGGTCGCCCCTGCTCCCGGGATCGCGCCGTCGGGGCCGACGCGCGCGGCGAGCCCCGGGTCACCCATGCCGACGGCGATCGCAGCGGAGGCCACGGCGCGGGCCGCGTCGCGGCGTTGGCGCCAATCCAGCACCTCGACCAGGCCGGGCCAGGCTGTCGGGTCGGCGGGATCTTCCAGGATGAGTCGGCGGAAGTCGGCGACCGCTCGGTTGAGATGCATGGCCAGGGCCGACTGGGCGCCTTGCCGTTCGTAGAGGTCCGCGATGGCTCGGAGGACCTCGAGGTCCGTCGGCTGCTCGCGGCGGGCGCCCTCGAGGACGTGTTCGGCGCTGCGGAGGTCGCCCCGGCGTTCGTGGGCCTGGGCGAGGCGCAGCTGGTGGCGGCGGCGCTCGTCCGGATCGATCTCCCGTTCGACGAGCTGCTGGAGGACGTCGATGGCCTTGTCATGGAGCTGCTCACGTTCGAAGAGGCGCGCGAGGCGGTCGAGCGCCTCGAGGTCGTCGGGCACCAGCTTGAGCACTCGCCGGAACGCCGCCTCGGCGCGCTTCGGATCCGGCATGTGCTCGTCGTAGATCTCCCCAAGCGAGAAGAAGACCCAGCGCAGCTCCTCGCGGTTCTGCTTGAGGCGCGCGATGCGAATCAACGACTCGGCGGCAGCCCGCCAGTCCCCCTCGGCGAGGCTCAGCTCCGCCAGGCGCCTGAGGGCCCCGGCCCGCTCCGGCTCGATGCGAAGGGCGGCTCGTAGGGAGTCCCGGGCGGACCGTCGGTCGCCGAGGGTTTCGACAAGCTTGGCGTGCTCTTCGTAGAGCGCAACTTTCGTTGGGGCGTCGGCTCCAGCGGCGAGGCGCCGCTGCAGGAGGGCCGCGAGGCGGTCACGAGCCCCGGCGGCTTCGAGGAGGCGGCGGGTGCGCTCGAAGAGGTCGGCGAAGGTGACGTCGACGTCCACGGCCTGCTCGTAGGCAGCGAGGGCGGCGGCCTCGTCGCTGGCGTCTTCCCAGGCTCGGCCTGCCGCGTACAGGAGCTCGGCGCGCCGCGCGTCGACCGAGGTGGCGCCGGCGGCTCGTTCGAAGGCGGCGGCGGCCTCGGGGGCGTTCCCCGCCTTCCGCAGGAGGTCCGCCTGGGCTTCGAGCACCGTGGGATGAGCCGGGTGGGCGGCGGCGTGGGGCGCGAGCAGCTGCGCCGCCGTGGCGGCGTCCTCGAGTTCGGCGGTGAGCTCCGCGAGGGGGACGGCGAGGGCGGCTTGCTCGTCGGGGGTCGCTGCGAGCTCGGCGACGAGATGGCGGAGGGTGGCTTGCTGCAACGGCCGGTTGCCGGAGACGCGCGCCGCGGCGAGAACTCGGCGCGCCAGCCAGTGGTCTCCAGCGGGTCCTTCCCCTCGGAGAAAGCGCTCGGCGGTGAGCCTCAGGAGCGGATCGGCGGCGTCCCCCGGCGTCTCGGGTCGCAGGAGCAGCAGCCGTGTCGCCAGGCGGGCCGGCGCGACCACGTCTCGCGCATCGTCCAGGTGCTCGACCAGCGCTCGCTCGACAGCGATGAGATCGTCGTCGCGCTCTTCGCTCAGGTAGTGGCGCTCGAGGGCGCGGAGCGTGGGGAGGTGGCCGGGGGCTTCCGCCAAGATGGATTGTAGCGTGAGCAAGCCGCTGGAGATCTCACCGCGCTCTCGAAGGTCGAGGGCCGCCAGCGATTCCAGGGCGGCGAGCTTGTCCTCGGGCTTGGCCGCGCTCTTGACGGCTTCGAGGCGCCGGGACGAGACCCGCGCGTGCTGACCTGCAGCGAGCTCCGCTCGATCGAGCGAGACCTCGACCATGGTGTCGGGCGCGTCGGCGAGCACCTCGCGGTAGAGCGCCGCCGCCCGGGCCGAGTCGCCCGCCTGTTCGAAGGCGGCGGCGGCTCGGAGCCGGAGCAGGCGTGCGTGGGCGCCCTCCGCGGCTTGGGCCCGGCTTTCGAGCAGGGAGGCGCGGCTGAGCGGGTCGACTCCTCCGGCGCTGGCGAGCAAGCTGTCGAGGACGGGATCGGTGATCGCGGCCTCGTCGAGGAGCTCACGGGCGCGCTGCAGCAGGGCACCGGCGTTGTCCGGGTCGAGCTCGATGAGGGCGGCCCGGATTGCGGCGTCGGCGCCCTCGCGGGGGGTCTGGGCCGTGTCGACCACGCGACGGAGCGACTCGACCCATCCCTCGAGATCTTCGGCGGCAGCGAGCATCTCGTCGACGGCCCAGCTCGCCGGAGATGCGCCGCCGAGCGCGTCCCGGGCTCGTTCGAAGCATGCCCGCGCCCCTTCGGCGTCCCCGGCTCGGGCCAGTGCGCGGCCGGCCTCGAGGAGGGCTTGGAATGCGGCGAACGGTTCGGCTCGCTCGGCCTCTTCGAGCAAGAGCGCCGCCGCCTCGGCCGGCTCCTCGTTGGCGAGCGCCCGAGCGAGCGCGCGGAGCGCCACGAGCGGTCGCGCCTCCGCCAGCGCCTCGCGCCACAGGTTCACGCGCTGCTCGCCTGCGTCCATGGCTGCGAGCTCGACGAGGGGGCCGAGTCGTTGGTCGGGCTTGGCCCGGTCTGCCTGCCGACGGAGCGCGGCCGCCAGCGCCTCGTCGTCTCCAGCCTCGGCGGCGGCGTCGAGGCCCAACACGTCCGCGGCGATGGGCGCCTCGCCCCGTGCCGCGGCCCGCTCCAGCCAATCGCGCTCGAGGGCCAGCTCGCCGCCTCGCGCCACCTTGGCCGCCGCCTGCAGAGCGCCTCCCCCGTCGCTCTCCGCGTCGACCGCGCGCGCGAGGCGGTCCGGGTCCCCGGCCTTGCGCGCGAGCACCTCACGCACGACGTGGACCATGTCGAGGGCTGGATCGGCCAGCGCGGCGTCGCGCAGGGCCTGCTCGGCGGCGTCGAGGTCGCCGGCCTCGGCGCGCGTCTCCGCGAGGTCCACCAGCGCCAGGGCGCGTTCCGTCGTCCCGGTGGCGGCTGCGAGCTCTTCGAGGGTGGCGGCGCGGAGCTCGCCCAGACCCAGGCGCCGCGCGATCTCGGCCTTGGTGCGGAGGCTCATCGGGCGCTTCGCCTCGCCGATCGCCGAAAGCGCTGCCTCGTCGTCGCTGGCGAGCACGGCGGCGAGCCGGCGGAAGACCTCGGCGAGTGCTGGGGTCGCCAGCGCTCCAGCGGCGGAAGCGAGGAGGGCGCTCCGGGGGGCTTGTTCAGCGGTGCGGGCTGCGCCGAGTCGAGCGCCGAAGCTGGCTCCTCGGGCGGCCGCCTCGGCATACGCCTCGTGGGCGCGCTCGCGCCTGCCGGCTCGCTCCGCGAGGTGTCCAGCCATCTCGAGGAGCGCGG
>JALVDI010000439.1 GCA_027009115.1 Polyangiaceae bacterium
CCCATGGGGAGCTGCTGCTGCGCCTGGGCCAGCCGGACGCAGCCATCGACGCGCTCCAACTGGCCCTGCGACTCCGGCCCCAGGATGCCCCGACGCGCGAGCTGCTCGAACAGATCCGTCCGCGGGAGCGACCCGACGAGCGCTACGCGGTCGACGCCGAGACGCTCCTGTCCCGCCGTACGGAGCCGGCCGGCTATCCGACGACGACCTTGCAGGAGCTCACGGTCAACACCGTGTACGACAACGGCCTCGGTTCGAGCTTCCGCCAGCTCGGAGTGCAGATCCACGACCGCGAAGGGGCCCGCCAGATGCGGACCTACTCCATCCAATTCGACCCGAGCTCTCAGCGGGTCGACGTCCGGTTGGCGCGCGTGTACCGCGACGGAGAGACGCTGGAGGCGACGCAGTACTTCGAGCAAGCATTGGGAGAGCCCTGGTACCGGATCTACTACGACACGCGCGCGCTGGTCGTGGTGTTCCCGGACCTCGAACCCGGCGACGTGGTGGAGCTTCGCTGGCGGGTCGACGACGTCGCCCACCGCAACATCTTCGCGGACTACTACGGAGACCTGACGTTCCTGGCGGGCACGACGCCGATCGTTCACGAGGAGTACATCTTGATGACTCCCACCAGCCGCCGCTTCTTCTTCAACGAACCGCGGCTGACTGGCCTCGAACACACCCGCAGCGAAGAAGCGGGGACCCGCGTCGACCGCTTCGTGGCCGAGAACGTCGCGGCGATCCGCACCGAACCGGGCATGCCCGGATGGACGGAGATCGCGCCGTACCTGCACGTCTCGACCTACGAGACCTGGGAGGAGGTGGGTCGCTGGTACTGGGGCCTCATCCAAGACCAGCTCTACGCCGACGAGAACCTCAAACAGATCGTGGCGGAACTGGTCCGGGGCAAGGACGATCTCCGCGAGAAGGTCGTGGCCATCCACGACTGGGTGATGGCCAACACCCGCTACGTCGGGCTCGAATTCGGCATCCATGGCTACAAGCCCTACCGCGTGCCCCAGATCGTCAGCCGCGGCTTCGGCGACTGCAAAGACAAGGCCTCGCTGCTCTACACGATGTTCCGAGAAGCCGGCATCGACGCACACGTGGTGCTGCTCCGCACCCGCCGCAACGGCAACATCCACGACCTACCGGCGTCCCTCGCGGTCTTCGACCACGCCATCGCCTACGTGCCCGAGCTCGACCTCTACATCGACGGAACGGCCGAGCACTCGGGCGTGACGGAGCTCCCCACAGGCGACCAAGGCGTCACCGTGCTGCACGTCTGGCCCGAAGGCTCCGCCCTGAGGCGAACGCCCGTGCTGCCGCCCGAGCGCAATCGCCACGAGCGTCACCTTCAGGCGCGCCTGGCCCGAGACGGCAGCGCGACCCTCGACGCCCGCGAGATAGTCCGGGGCAGCTCCGCGCCAAGCTACCGCGCCACGTTCCAGGCGGAAGGCACCCGCGCCGAGCGCCTCGAGCGTCAGCTCCGAAACCTCTTCCCGGGGTTGCGGCTGCGGTCGCAGCGCTTCGGCGACCTGAACGACCTCGAGGCGCCCGTGACGCTCGAGTACGCCGCCGAGGTGCCGCAGCTCGCCCAACGCGATGGCGAGCTCTTGCGGACGCCTCCGTCGGTGCTCGGCGAGCTGACCTCGCGCTTCGCGCGCGCGCCACGGCGGCACTACCCCCTCGATCTCGGCGGCACGAGCCAGTACGTCGAAGAGCGCATCCTGCGTCTCCCGGCGGGCACGCGGCTGCGGAGCGCCCCGAGCGGCGGCGAAGCCGATAGCCCCTTCGGCCGTCTCCGACTGACCGTGGAAACCCACGGTCGCCAGGTGACGGCGCGCACCGAGTTCGAGCTCCGCCGCGATCGGGTCGAACCGAACGAATACGCCGCCTTCCGACAGTGGATCGAACGAGCCGACCAACTCCTGCGCGAGCGCGTGATCATCGAGGGAGCCCAGTGATGCGGGTCCGTACTGCTCTTGTCGTCTGTCTGCTGAGCCTCGTGGCGGCCTGCCCCCGTGGAGGCAGCCGGACCGCCGGCGAGCTCACCATCGAAGACCTGCGGGCGCAGGCCGCAGCGCACCCGGACGATCCGGCGGCGCTCCACGCCGTCGCCGCCGGCGAGCTCCTTCGGAACGATGGGGACCCGGCGCGTGCCGCCGCGGCGATCGCTCGAGCGCTGCAACGCAGCCCGAACGACGCGTCCCTTCATCTCCTGGCGGGGCTCGAAGCTCAGGTCCACGGACACCCGGCGGCGGCGCTCGATGCGTTTGTGAGAGCCCTCGAAAAGACGGCTCCTGGCGACCGCGAGGACCCGGCCGTCGCGGAGATCGCCGCGGCCCAGATCGACGAGCTCACCCACGTCGCCCCGAACTTTCGCGAGCATGTGGAGGCGCGGCTCGAGGCCATCGCGCCCTCGCTCCCGCCGGCGGCCCGGCAAACCGTGCAC
>JALVDI010000440.1 GCA_027009115.1 Polyangiaceae bacterium
CGATGTCCGCACAGTCGACCGCCCCGTCCCCGTCGTCGTCCAGGCCGTTGTCGCAGAGCTCTGCTCCCGGAGCCCAACCGTCCGCGTCGACCCCCCCATCGGCCAACGCGACCGCATCGGCGCCCGCGTCCGCCGGCGAGGAGTCGTCGCCGCAAGCGAGCAGAAACAGCAGAGCGACCAAGAGAGCGCGCGGGCGCCTCGGAACGATCATGACAGCCCCTTGTCGGCACGTCGAAACGCCGGTTGCGGCTGCGACCTCGCGGGGCCGGCCCGACGACTCGCCTGCCTGGGCTCAGCGGCCCGATGGAGGACGGCCGCGCCTCGATGCGAGAGCACCGGGCGGTGGTCAGCGCGCCCTGCGGTGGTAGCATCGGCCTGTGGAAGAGCGCCGGCAGAACGTCCGCGTGCGCCCCGCGCCCGACAGCGCGGTCGCGGTCGTCATGATCTTCGGGGAGCGGCGGGTCCCTCTCTCCATCATCGATGTGAGCATCGGGGGCTTCGGCTTCCTTCTGGGGCTCCAACCGCTGGCGGTGGAGCAGGAGATCGACCTCGAGATCGCAATCCCCGGCCGCCCCACGTTCTCCGGGCGGGCTCGGATCCGACACGTCGGCAGCGGGTCCGGTGGGGACATGGGCGGGCTGCAGCTGCTCGACCTGTCCGACGAGCATGCAAGCTGGTTGCGTGGCTACGTCGCGGACCTGCTCGAGCGCGGGCTGATGCGCTGAGCGGACCGACAGCGCATGAACCGGAAAAAGAGACGAGCAGCGTGACACAGACCATCGACCGCGATCGCATCCGCCGCTGGGCGTCGTGCGTGGACGACCCCCATCAAGTCGACGAGATGGCGGTGCCCTCCTACCTGCACCCCAACCCCCTCATCCGATGGCTCTTTCGCAAGCGCCTCGCCACAGCCTTGGCGCTCCTCGGAACGGGGCCCTTTCGCGCGGGGCTCGACTTCGGTTGCGGCGTAGGGCTCCTGCTGCCGGAGCTCGCAGCGCGGACCGACCGCGTCTTCGCGACCGACCTCGAGCTCGGCCCTGCCCGGGCGATGAAGGCCGAGTTGGGCTTGGAGAACCTCACTCTCGTCGAGCCCGAGCTGCTCGAAGCGACCGTCGAAGAAGGCAGCCTCGACTACGTGATCGCGACCGATTCGCTGGAACACGTCGACGATCCGGCAACGCGCATCGCGACCTTCGCGACCATGCTGCGTCCCGGAGGGGTGTTCATCCTCTCGGGGCCAACAGAGACGCGGCTCTATCGGCTCGGCCGCCTGCTGGCGGGCTTCGGCGGCAAAGAGCACTACCACCACACCGACATCTTCGATCTCCACGACACGATCGGCGCGGACGGTCGCTTTGCGCGCGATGAGGGCCGACGGCTGCCGGTCCCGGGGCTCGTGGAGGCCTTCTTGATCGATCGTTTTCGGCGACGCTGAGGCGCGAGGCGCTCAGGGACCGCGCCGGCACAGGCGGATCTTGATACCGCGGGCGTCGGTGACGAGCACGGAGGAAAAGGGACGGGGGGCTCGGCGCTCGGCGGGCATGGCCACGGCGGCCTTCCACGATCGTGGGAGCCCCGCCACGAGCTCGCCCAGCCGCCGATAGAGACGCGAAGTGTCCCCCTCGAGCCGTTCACCCCAGGGCGGGTTGGTGACGAGGGCGCCGTCCGCCGGCGTCGCCCGCACGCCGGGCGCCTCCGAGAGAGAGGCGACGTCGAGGCGGAGCGTCACACCGGCTCGCTCCGCGTTGGCCGCCGCCCGGCGGAGGGCGTCCGGGTCGCGATCGCTGCCGAAGACCTCCGCCCGTTCTTCCTTGCGCCCTGCGGCCGCCTTGGTGCGTGCCCAGAGGGCCGGGTCGAAGCAGGGGGCGTGCTCGAACTCGAAGGAGCGACCGCCTCCCGGCGGACGCCCGGAGGCCATGAGTGCGGCCTCGATGGCGACGGTCCCGCTGCCGACCATCGGGTCGACGAGGCGGCCGGCCCGGCCCCAACCACTCACGACGACGAGGGCCCGGGCGAGGTCCTCACGCAGCGGCGCAGGCCCCGGGTCGAGGCGATAGCCCCGGCGATGCAGCGGAGCCCCCGAGGTGTCGATGGAGAGCTGCGCTCGGTCGCGCACCAGGCGGACGTGTACGTGCGCGCCGCCGCGCCCAGGCGGCGGGGTCCCCTTCACGCGGTGCGCGATGGCGCGGCGCACCCGCTCGGCGACCTGGCCGGTATGGGCGAGCCGCGAACCACGGCTCGTCACCGAGACGCGCAGCGGCCGCCCGGGATCGATCCAGCGCTCGAACTCCAGCTTGGCGGTCTTCCTGCCGAGCTCTCCGCCAGTCGTCGCCAGGAACGTCCCCAGGCGCGCGCGGACCTGCTGCGCCAGACCGAGCTCGAGGTTCGCCCGGTAAATGGACCGGAGGCCTCCGCTCATCTCGACGCCACCGGCGACCTCCGTCGGCGACCCGAGGCGGAGCTGGCGGATCTCGTCGGCCAAGAGAGGTTCGAGACCGGGCGCGCAGCTCACGAAGAGGTCCATTCGCTGCTACCTCCGTCCGTGGCCACGTTGTTGGATCTGCGCCCGTAGCTCCTGAATGCGGCGACGGAGAGGAACGATGAACTCCATCGAGTAGGTGTGCATCTGCGACCGATGGGCGCGCTGCGTATGCCACTTGGACAGGGCCAGTCGCGCCATCGCCCGTACGTAATCGGCGCCGAGCGCGCCCCAGCGCGAACGTGCCCGGAGAATGCCAAAGGCGCTTGCGACGAGGTCGACCTCCTGCGGCGAGAGGTGCCGCAGCGCGACCTCGTCCTGAAGGAACTCGCGGATGATGCGGCCCCGCCGCCGCACGAGCACGACGACGATGATCAGGAAAGTGAGCACGAAGAGGAACCACAGGGGCAACATGCACAAGAACACCGCCCCGCCGCCCTCGGAGGCGTCCGCGAAGGTCGCCGAACCGTTCCACAGCGCGTGGAGCGTCACGGCCCCGAAATAACCGGCGACCGGTGCGACGACGCGAACCCAGGCTTTCTCCGTCTCGCGGGCGATTCCGAGGCCGATACCGAACATCGACGTGTAGACCGGATGACCCCAAGGGAAGAGCACGCCGCGCATGAGGAACGTGAGCCCCAGAGCGCCCTGGCCTGCCGCATTCGCGTAGTAGATGACGTTCTCGACCGCAGCGAAACCAAGCGCCGTGAACGTGGCGTAGATGATTCCGTCGACCACTCCGTCAAACTCGGTGCGCAAGAAGTAGAAGACCCCCCAGACGCCGAGGCCCTTGAAGAACTCTTCGACGAGCGGCGCGCTCACGACGGCGCTCAACACGTCGCCGGCTCCTTCGCCACCGGCAGCCATCCCGCACAGGCCCGCGGTGCTGTTGATCGCCGCCGAGAACCCGCAGGCGGCGATGCCTCCCCAGGCCAGGCAGCCGACGAGCGCGTACCAGGGCTCGGGGTCGTAACGATCGAGGAGCCGAGGAACCGTCAGATAGACGGCCGCGGCGGGGAACGCGAGAGCGGCTCCCAGACACATGGCGCCGCAGACCCCCGCCTCCAAAACCGCCGGCAGGAGGAAGAGCAAGAGGAGCAAACCTCCCCCAACCAGCTGGCCCATCAAATAGAAGGCGAAACCCACGTTGCGACGGCGGCGCAACGCTTCGGGGAGCGCGGTGAGAGAGCCCATCGAGGGCCCGAGGATACCAGAGACCTCCTCGCCGCGACCTGGACCGTGATCGGGGAGCGCGCTCGCGCTGGCGCCGCCGGCGGGCCTCTCTTACAACGAAGCGGCGATGTCCGACTTCGAACGTCTTGGGGGAGAGGCCCCTCTTCGAGCCATCGTCGACGACTTCGTCGACCGGATCTTCGACGACGTGATGATCGGCTTTCTCTTTGCCCGAGCGAGCCGCGAACGCGTCAAGGAGTTCGAATACCAGCACGCCGCCGAGCACCTCGGCGCGGCGATCCGCTATGGAGGCCGCCCCATCGAACGGGCGCACGCCCGCCACCCGATCCTGGGAGGCCACTTCGACCGGCGGCTGACGCTCCTGCGCGAGACACTTCGCGACCACGGGGTCCCCGAAGACATCGCCGAGCGATGGCTCGCCTACCACCAGTCGATGCGCGCCCTGGTCACCGCCGACCCGGACTCGAACTGCAACGACGCCGCCGCCAGCGCGCGGCTCCGAGACGCCGGAGACCAACGTTGATCTTCAAGAGGAGACCCCACCCGCAACGGCTCGACCGACTGACATCCCTCGTCGGCGAGCTCCTTCCGGAGGCCGATGCGCACACCCGCGAGCTCGTCGCCTCGATCGTCGGGCTCCTGGCGTGCGTCGCCTATGCCGACGGCGAATACCGCGCGAGCGAGCGTGAAGGGGTGCGCCGCGAGCTGGCGCGGGTCCAGGCCTTGTCTCCCAGTGCCGTCGACGCGGTCTGCGCGCTCCTCGACCGCGACATCGAGGCGATCGCCGCCGGCGGAGACCAACCCTGGGCGCAACGCATCCGCGATGGTCTCGAGCGCGAAGGACGGCTCGAAGTGCTGGACGCCCTGCTCGAAATTGCCGCCGCCGACGGCGAGCTATCGACGGCGGAGACGAACTTTCTGCGCCGCCTCGTTCCCAAGCTGGGCTTGGGCCAGGAAGACTACGTGCACCTCCAGTCGCGGCACCGCGGCAAGCTGAGCGTCCTGAGCGCCGCGACGAGCTGAGCGTCCCGGTCGACTGAACTCCCGCAGCTCGGCTCCGCAGGCGCCGAGAGCGCCTCCCTCAGAATCGGCCTGGAGCGTCCTCTCCATTGAACTGGCGCTCGCGACCGCTTCACCGACGCCCCTTCGGCACCGCCGCGTCAGAGCTCGCCGATGGCGGCGAGAACCTCGTCGACATGCACCGCGGGGTCCACGTCCTCCCAGACGCGCCGGACGACGCCCTCCCCGTCGATCAAGAACGTGGTGCGCGCCGCCATGCCCATCGGCGTCGACACCCCGTAAGCCCGCGCGACGGCGCCGTCGGTGTCCGCCAGAAGCGGGAAGGGAAGGTCGTGCTCGGCGGCGAAGGCGCGGTGCGAGGCGACATCGTCCGTGCTCACTCCCAGCACCTGCACGCCCGCAGCCTCCAGCCGCGCCCAGGCATCACGAAAAGCACAGGCTTCCCGCGTGCAGCCGGGGGTGGCGTCCTTCGGATAGAAGTAGAGCACGACGACCTTGCCGTGGAACTCGTCGAGGCTGCGCCGGATACCGTCCTGATCGGACAGCGCGAAGGACGGGGCGCGGCGGTGAGCCAGCGCGGGGGCATGCGAGCCGCCGCAGGCCGCCAGCCCGAAGAGCACAAGAGCCGAGGCGCGCCAGCATGGTTTCATATCCCGCAGCCTGAACCTTCCGACACCGGAAGGAAAGGCCCGCCGGCCCTTGTGCCACCGCGAGGGCTGCGCTACCCCGCTGCGATCCCATGGCCCGTCTCCTGACCACGCTCCTGCTGCTCTCCGCCTGCGACGCGACCCTGGGCGCGGGGAGCGGCCAGCGCAGCGCCCTCAGCTACGGGCGCAACGCCCAGGAGGCGTACGAGAACGCCCTGCTCGACTTCCGCCGGGACAACTGTCTCGACGCCGAGCCCGCCTTTCGCGCCATCCGGCGGGAGTACCCCTACAGCCGCTTTGCTGCCTTGTCCGAGCTGCGGGTCGCCGACTGCAAGTTCAAGTCGAAGAGCTACGCCGAGGCCATCACCGCCTACCGGCAGTTCGTGCGCTTCCGCCCCTCGCATCCTCAGGTTCCCTACGCACGTTTCCGCATCGCCGAAGCGCACTTCGAGCAGATCCCGAGCGAGTGGCTCCTGTCCCCTCCGACTCACGAGCGCGACCAACGCCCGGTGCACGAAGCGCTTCGCCAGCTCCGGCGCTTCATCCTCGACTTCCCCGACGACGACCGCGTCCCCGAGGCGCGGCGGCTCATTGGCGAGTGCCTACGCATCCTCGCGCAGCATGAGCTCTACGTCGCGCGCTTCTATGCCCGTCGCGACGCACGCTCGGCGGTGATCCTTCGGCTGCGTACCCTGCTGTCGACGTACCAAGGCAGTGGCCTCGAAGCCGAAGCCCTGCTGATGCTGGGCGAGACCTACCTCGAGATGGGCGACCGGCCCCAGGCGCGGGAGGCCTTTCGCCAGCTCGTCGAGCAGTTCCCCGACAGCGACGAAGCCGAAAGCGCGCGCCGCGAGCTGCGCAGCCTCGGCACCCCGAGCGCCGAATCCTGAAGCGTGCGAAGCTTGGGGGCGGGGATGGGCGCGACGACGAGACTTCGAACAGGGGCCGTGACGGCGGCCCTGCTCGGCCTTCTCGGCTGCGGCGGAGGCGGCGGCTCGGCCGGGAGCGACGGTGGACCGAGGGACGGCCGCCCCCGCGACGGCCAACCCCGCGACGGCGACCTCGACAGCAGCGCGGTGGACGCCTTCGTGCCCGAGCTCCGGCCGTGCCCAGGGGACCACCGGGTCACCACGCGCGCCGAGCTCGATGCGCTGGCGGGCTGCACGAGCATCGGCGGCGACCTCGAGATCGTCGGCGTCGGCGGCGCAGACGTCGCCCCCCTCGAAGCACTCACCGAGATCGGCGGGCATCTCCACATCGAGGGCTGCGCCTTCCGGACGCTCCGGCACCTGGCGAGCCTCACCTCCCTGGGGGCCGATCTGCGGCTGGTCGACAACGACGCGCTGAGCTCGCTGGTGGGCCTGGACGCCCTTGGACCCATCCCAGGGGACCTGGTCCTCGACGACAACGACGAGCTCGCCAACCTGCAGGGCCTCGGGGTGACGGCCATCACGGGGGCCTTCGTAGTGCGCGGCCACCGGCGCCTCGAAGACCTCACCGGCCTCGGCCCGCTCTCTTCCCTGCAAACCCTGACGGTGTCGGAAAACGCTGCGCTGCGCTCGCTCCGGGGCCTCGACGCCCTGACGCAGGTGGACGGGGAGCTGACGATCGCGGGCAACCTGGCGCTGACCGAGCTGGACGGGCTCGACGCCCTCGCCTCCGTCGGCGGCGACGTCTCCCTCGTGCGCAACTGGGCCCTGGCGGACCTCTCCGCCCTCGGCGCGCTCACGACCGTCGGCGGCCGCCTGACCCTCGACCGCAACGTGGCGCTTTCGAGCCTGGACGGGCTCGACAACCTCAGGTCCGTCGGTGGGCCCCTCGCGATCCTAGGCCACGAAGCGCTCGTCGACCTCGGCGCGCTCGCCGGCCTGACGAGGGTCGGGGGCATCAGCATCCGCGGCAGCCCGCGGCTCACCACCCTGACGGGGCTGCCGATGGTCTCGGCCCTCGACCACCTCCTGCTCGGGAACCTCGATCGGCTCGCAGACCTCTCCGCCCTCACGGGCCTGACGGAGGTCCGAGGGGACCTCGCCATCGAGGGGTGCCCCGCGGTGACCACGCTCGCGCCCCTATCGACGCTCCGGCGCATCGCTGGCGAGCTGCGCCTCGAAGACACCGGCCTGACCGAGCTCACGGGGCTCGGGAATCTCGCCGGGACGCTCCGCGGCCTCCGCGTCGTCGACAACCTGGAGCTGCGCAGCCTGGCTGGGCTCGGCCCCATTGCCACCCTCGGCGACGTGACGATCGAGGGCAACGAGCTCATCGAGGACCTCGCGGGCCTGGAGGGTGTCACGAGCGTCTGGACCTTGCGCGTCGCCTTCAACGCCTCGCTCACCGCTCTCACCGGCCTGGGCGATCTCGCCCGCGCACAGGACCTCGCCATCCTCGGCAACCCGCTCCTCACGGACCTCGACGGGCTGACCGCCCTGGGCGTCGTGGCCAGCGATCTTGCCGTCGAGGAGAACCCACAGCTGCGCACCCTGCGCGGCGCCGCGAACCTCCACCGCGTGGGGCGCGACCTCTTGGTGCGCAACAACCTGCGCCTGCCGATGTGCGAGGTCGACGCCCTCGCGGCGCAGCTCATGTCCCTCGGCGGCCGGGTCGTCGCCGAAGGCAACACGGGCACCGCCCCCTGCCCATGACCACCCCTGAATATTCGACGCGTCCATCCCGTCGCCCGGAGGCCCCATGATCCGCCTGATCCGCGCCCTCGTCACCGCTGCCCTCGTCGCCGGACTTGCTTGGCCGGCCCTCGCCCAAGACCTCGACGCCCTCGCCGCCGCTGCCCGCGCCAACCCGCGCGACGCCGCGGCGCAGACCGCCTACGGGCGAGCGCTGCTGCAAGCGGAACGCTACCGAGAGGCCGACCGCGTCCTGCGCGCCGCGCTGCGACTGCACGGCGGCTCTCCTCAGGCCGCCTTCGATGTGGCCCGGGTCGCCTTCGCGCAGGGCGACTACCGCAGGTCGCGGGCTGCTTGCCGGCTCCTCGAGCGGCGCCACCGCGGCCACGTGCTCACGAAGGTCTGCCGCGCGCGGGCCTTCCTCGTATGGAACCGCAGCGGCCGCGCCTTCGAGGAGCTCGAGGCCGCCGCACGGATCGACCCGGATCACTTCGAGCTGCTCCTGGCCCTCGCCGACGCGCACCGGCTCCGGGCGGACATCGATGAAGCCGAGAGCGCCTACCGGCGGGCGATCGCGATCGACGGATCGCGCCCGGAGCCACACTATGGGCTGGGCCTGCTTTACAGCAGCGCGGGGCGCGAAGCCGACGCCCTCGCGGAGCTGCGGGCCGCCCACGCCCTCGACCCCACCGACCCCGACATCAACTACCAGCTCGGCATCCGCAGCGAGGGGGACGAAGCCCGGCGGCTCCTGGAGCGAGCGGTCCAAACCCGGCCTCGGTGGGCAGAGGCCCTCGTCGCCCTGGCGGAGGTGGAACGGACCGCTGGCGATCTCGATGCCGCGCGAACCCACTACGAGGCCGCCCTGGAGCTCGCACCCAACCTCGCTGCCGCCCACATCGGCCTCGGCCGCGTGCAGATCGCCCAGGGCGAGGCCGAAGCCGGCGAGCGGTCCTTGCGGCGCGCCCTCGAGCTCGTACCGAACTCACCGGAGGTCGCGCTCCAGCTCGGCGAGCTCTACGAGAACCAGGGTCGGCGCCGAGAAGCGTTCGAGCACTACCGCCGGGCCGCGGACCTTGCGCCAGCGAACCCCGTCGGCTTGCTGCGTGCGGCGGCCCTCGCCTTGCGCCTGGAGCGGGACGTGCTCGCGACGGGTTTCCTCGATCGCTACCTTCGCAGCAAGCCCGAGGACCCCCGCGCCCTCGAGCTTTACGGCGACGCCATGATGGCCCGAGGCGACCGCGTGGCGGCCCAGCGCTACTACGAGCGCGCTCTCCAAGGGCAAGGCAGCATCGACCGTCAAGCCGTGCAACAAAAGCTGCGGCGCGCCCGC
>JALVDI010000441.1 GCA_027009115.1 Polyangiaceae bacterium
ACTGCCGGGGTCTAACTAACTAACTAACTAACTAACTAACTAACCCACGAAGCGGAGCAGGCCTTCGGTCAGGGGCATCCCATCCCAGGGCACGTCGAAGGCGGGCGTCTGCATCTCGCCCAATGCGGCGACGTAGGGCGCGACCCCGGGCGGGAGCGCTTCGCTCACGGACGCCTGCGCTTCGTCGGGGCCCCAACCCAAGGCCTTGAGGTGGTCCCCGAGCGGCGCGAGGGCATCGCGAAGGGCGGCCACGGTGGGCAGGGGGCGGACGGTCACGTGGCGGTAGCCCGGGCCCGCGGGGGCCGGTCCGTCGATGAGGGCGACCGCATGCGTCGCGCCCTCGTACAACTCTCCGAGGGCCGCGACGGTCGCGCGCCAGCTGGCGCACGCGACGCGCTCGCCGTGCCCGATGGGGCCGCGGGGGAGCGGCTCTTCGATCGCGCCGAGGGCGGCGTGCAGCGCCTCGGCGAGGGTGGAGGCATCGCTGCGGTCGCCCACGACGTAGACCCGCTGCGGGGAGAGGCAGCCGCGCTGGTCGTAGGCCGCGACGTCGAGCGCCAGTCTCTCCGCGAGTGGTTCGAGGTCCGTCCCTGGCGTAGGGAACACGGCCGCGACGCCGAGGCCGTGTCCGTGACCCACGAAGCGGGTCTGGGCCGGGACCTTGCTCCGCAAGGTCCGGAGGGTTTCGTCGCTGCCGAAGACGTGGGCCACGTCGGCGTGCCGGAAAAAGGCCACCCAGGCCTGCGGGTCGTTGCGGTGGAAGTCCACGACCGAGAGCGCGGCGCCGAAGGGCTCTTCGAGCGCAGCGGCGAGGGCGCGAACCAGGACCCCGTCGCGGCTCGAAGGGCGCACGAGCACCGGGACTTCGAGCAGGAGCGGCACCAACACCGCCTTGATGCAGGCTGTGAAGACGTTGCCCGCCAACACCACGGTGCACAGGCGCGTACGGTTGAGCTGGCCGAAGAAGACGAGGCCCGCGCGCCTGCGCACTTCGAGCAGGACCTCGGCCCGGACCGACTCGAGGGTCGTGCGGAGCCCCCAGCGGACCATCGGCGCCGACAACCCGGTCGAGCGGACCAGCGCGTCGATGAGGGCCTCGTCTCGCGTCAGGCGCGCGGCGGCTGCCGCGAGCTTGGCCGCAGCTTCGTCCGCCCCAGGGTCGACGGGAGCGATGGCCTGAAGGCGGCGGGCGGCCGCCTCGATCGTCTCGGAGGATCTCACGGGAGGGCCTCTTCGATCGCGAGGCTGCAGCCCCGCGGCACGGCTCCCGGAGCGCGGCCCAGGAGGGTCACGCCGTCTCCGTCGAGGCGCGCGAGATCGGAGGTCTGGATCGCGCAGACCGAGTCGAGGTTCGCCGCGTCGTCGATGCGTAGCAGTCCCTCGCCGGTGGTCGGCTCAAGGGTCTCGGGGTCGACCAGACTGACACGCACCCAGCCCGGGAAGCGGAGTCTCCGCGGCCCCTGAGGTTCGACGAGGCTGGTCTCCCAGGCCTGGGAGCTGAGCTCGGTCATGCTGTACTCGGCGACGACGCGTTCCGGAGGCACCCCGTAGCGTTCCTCGAGCAGCGTGAGCATCTGCGCCGGACCGAGGGTGCGGGTCCGCCCCTTGAAGCCGCCGGTCTGCATGATGCAGCTCCCCTCGGGGAGCTGGAAGCGGCGGCTCGCAACTTCGTCGGCGAACACGAAGGCGAAGCTCGTCCCCAGGAGGGTCACCGGCTCATCGCGCGACAGCGCCGCTTCGAGGAGATCCGGCGCTAGCCTGCCGCCCTGCCAAGCGTGGTGGAGCTCTCCGAACCAGTCGCCGAAGCGCGCGATCATGTAGCTCAGGGAGGAGTCGGGGGCCTCTGTTTCAGGCGGCACGAGGGCGACCATGCGCCGGGGAGCTTGGGCGAAGAAGAGCGTGCGGGCCCAGCTTCGGGCGGCGGCATCGTACAGCGAGAGATCGCGGAAGGCGTGGGTGCTGCGCGCGCCGCTCGTCGTGCCGCTGCTCCGAAACAGCCGCACGTCTTGCTTCGGAGGGTGGCTGGCGACCCGCGCGTGCCGAAACACATCCGTCGGCAGCGCTGCGTGGGGGCGCGCGCGGCGAAGGCGCGCGAAGGCAGGGATGTGGCGCTCCTGCCATGCGACGAGGTCCGCCAGCAGCTCGTCCCGGGCCTGGTCGTCCCGAGAGCCGTCCGCGAGCCGGTCGATCAACGCGAGGATACGTCGCCGCAGCGTCTCTCTCACGAGGTCGTCCTTCACGAGATCGCCTCCGTCGTCCCTCACGAGGTCGCCTCCTTCAAGGCGACGACGAAAGCGTCGAGGAGCGCGGGGTCGATCGTGAGCGGCGGCAGCAACTGCAAGGTGCGGGCGTCCTGTCCGCAGGGGAGGGTGAGGAAGCCGCGGGCCAGCAGCGCGTGCACCAGACCGAGCACCGGCTCGGGACGTTGGATGCCGA
>JALVDI010000442.1 GCA_027009115.1 Polyangiaceae bacterium
AGGCCGCGCAGGAAGCGACGGAACCGAACGACGGAACGACGAAGGCCGCCTCGCGGCGGCCTCTCGACGTGACGAGCGTCGCGCGTTTATTCCGCGGCTTCCGGCTCCGCGTAGACCGCCACCCGCTTGCCGCTCTTGCCTTGCCGCTCGAACTTCACGACGCCATCGACACGCGCCCAGAGGGTGTAGTCCTTGCCGACACCGACGCCGTTGCCGGGCTTGAAGGTCATGCCGACCTGGCGCACGAGGATGCTCCCGGCCGAGACCTTCTGGCCACCGAAGACCTTCACCCCGCGGTACTGCGGCTTGGAATCACGCCCGTTCCGCGACGAACCCTGACCCTTCTTATGTGCCATCTCTGCTTACCTCAGGCCTTCACGCCGGTGATCTTGAGCTCGGTGTAGGGCTGCCGGTGACCGCGCTTGCGCCGGTAGCCCTTGCGGCGCCGCATCTTGAACACGATGACCTTCTTGGCGAGGTCTTGCGCCGTGATCTGGGCGGTGACCTTGGCTCCGGCGACGGTGGGGGTCCCGACGACGACTTGGTCGCCTCCGATCATCAACACTTCGTCGAGCTCGATCGCGCTGCCCACGTCCCCGGGGAGCTTCTCAACCCGGATGACGTCACCTTCTTGAACCCGGTATTGCTTTCCACCGGTCTTGACGACTGCGTACATGATGGCCTCTGACCCCTCGTAAAGAGGGGAGCGAAGTCTAGGGGCAAAGTGCACTCTCGCAAGCGAAAAGATCCCTCTGCAGCGGTCAGTCTCCGCGGCGCGGCTCGCGACGAAGCTTGCGGGCCGGTTGGGGGGCCTCAGGGCCGGCGGGAGGCAGGTCGCGAACGAGCGGGTAAATTCGCCGGCCGACTTCGTCGAGCCCCCGCAGCGCCCGGGCGAAGGGAACGTGGATGCGCAGCTCCTCCCCCTGGCAGGTGACGCGACCGCCGGCGTCGAGGAGCCCGACCTCCACCCGCATCCAGAGGGCGACGCGGTCGTCAGCGAGCGGCGCGAGCGGCACGCCGAGGCGACGAGCTCCTCGCTCGGCCTGAGCGCGGGCCTCCTCGAGAACGAAACCGAGCGCATCTTCCACGAAGGCCTCGAAGCTGGTGATCGCGAACCCCCGCCAGACCTGGAGCAGCTGCGCCTCGGCGAGCAGCTCCTCCCGCTCCTCTCCGGTGGCCCGACGCAGCGCCTCTGAGCGAGCCTCGTAAAGGCGCCGCGCGTCGCGGTTGGCCACACCGGGAACGAGGACCCCGGCACCCCGCGGATCCTTCAGGCGTGGCTGGCGTTTGCGACGAGGACGCAGGCGCCTCTCGTCGCTCCGGGCGAACTCCTCCAGATCCTCGGGCAAGCGCTTGCGGGGACCGCCCCCGCGGCGGACGCCGGGCGGAGGAGGACGCTTGGGCGGGCCCTTCTTGCGTGTAGCCATGGGGTCAGAGCTGCTGCAGCCACTGCTGAGCCGAGCGGTTGTTGGGGTTGAGCGCGAGCGCCCGCTGGTACGCCGCCCGCGCGCCGTTGCGGTTGCCCCCGAGCCGGTAGGCGTGACCTAGCGAGGTGAAAAAACCGCTGGAGCGCGGGTTGAGGGCGACCGCCCGCTGATAGGCCTGGGCAGCACCGCGATAGTCCCGCAGAGCCATGCGGGCCGCACCGAGCCCCGCCCATGAGCCGGCGTGCCGCGGGTTGAGGGCCGTGGCACGTTCGTAAGCCTGCGCCGCCTCGCGGAAACGGCGGGCCTGGAAGTGGGCGCGCGCCTGCTCGCGCAGTTCGTCGAAGCGACCCGCCGACGAGCGCATGGTCGACCGCATCGTCGCACGCATGGTCGACCGCATGGAGGAGCGGTCCATGGCGCGCGTCGACGCTTCGGCCCCAGTCTCCTCCGCCGAGTCCGCTGAATCCGCTGAATCCGCTGAATCCGCTGAATCCGCTGAATCCGCTGAATCCGCTGAATCCGCTGTATCCGCTGTATCCGCTGTATCCGCTGTATCCGCTGTATCCGCTGTATCCGCTGTATCCGCTGTATCCGCTGAATCCGCCGAATCCGCTGAGTCCTCCGGTTCCGTCGGCTCTGGGGCCGCGGTCGGCTCCAGCGTGGGTTGCGTGGCCGGAGCCGAGGTCGGAGGGGGCGCGACTTGAGGAGCGGGCGCGGCCACCGGGGGGGTCGCGACCGCCACCGGCGTGTCGTCGTCCCCGAAGACCTGGTAACCGATGAAGGCCAACACCGACAGGAAGATCAAGGCCGCGGCGCCGAGCATGTACAGGCCATTGCGGTTGTCGGCCGCCGCCGGTGGGTACGCTTGCACAGGGGGCTGCGACGCCGGCGGCTGCGACGGATGGACCGACTGCGACCCCGGCGGCTGGGACGGGTGGACCGGCTGCGACCCCGGCGGCTGGGACGGGTGGACCGGCTGCGACCCCGGCGGCTGGGAC
>JALVDI010000443.1 GCA_027009115.1 Polyangiaceae bacterium
CTTGGGTCGGTTCGTCGTGGGTCGGTGCGGCTTGGGTCGGTTCGCCGTGGGTCGGCGCGTCGTGGCTCGGCGCGTCGTGGCTCGGCGCGTCGTGGGCGGGTGTGGCTTGGGTCGGTTCGTCGTGGGTTGGCGCGGCTTGGGGCGAGCCGCTTGCGGAGCACGCCTCGTTGTCGTCGCTCGGCGAGGGCGCCTCGCTGGTGGCGGGGCTCGTCGCGCCGGGTCGCGGTGGCTCCGCCTTCGTCGGGCCGTGCGCTCCGTGTCGTTGCGGGGCCTGGGGCGAGGGAGGGAGTCCGAGGCGGAGGCGCGGGCTCCCCGTGGCGATCTCCCGGGCGACCCCCACCAGCTTCCCGAGGAGCCGACGGGCACGTCGCACCGGGGTGCCGTGGTGCGCACGAAGCCGGGCGATGAGGGCGCGCCGGGAGAGGCGCTGCGGTGCCCAGATACCGATGCGACGGGCCTCGCGCTCGAGCTCCTCACGCGGCCAGGTGTCCAGGCGGGTCAGATCCATGACAGCTCTCTCTCCTCGGCGATGCGACGACCGGCCTCGACGTCGCGCGCGAGCTGGGCGAGGAGCGCCTCGACGCTCGCGAACTTTTGCTCCGGCCGCAGGCGTTCGATCCACGCCACCTGCAGCACCTCGTCGTAGAGGTCTTCGTTCACGTCGAAGAGGTGTACTTCGATCGACCGGCCGGCGTCGAAGGTGGGGCGGGTGCCGACGTTGGCGACTCCCCGCAGCGTGTCCTTCCGCCCCCGGACGCGAGCGGCCACGGCGTAGACTCCGTCCGCCGGCGCAAGGCCGGTGAGCCGTAGGTTCGCCGTCGGGAAGCCGATGCGGCGGCCACGACCATCCCCTCGGACCACTTCGCCTTCGGTTTCGTGGGGGCGGCCCAGAAGAGCTGCGACCTCGCCCATTCGACCTTCGGTCACCAGCCGTCGGGCACGGGTCGACGAGACGACGTCCCCATCGACTTCGACGGCGGGTACGACCTGCACCTCGAAGCCCAGCCGCCGGCCAAGGAGGGACAGCAGCTCCTGGTCGCCCGCCCGTCCGCGGCCGAAGCGGAAGTCGGGGCCGACCACGACCGCTCCCACCCGGTGGTCTTGCACGAGGACCTGGCGCACGAAGTCCTCGGCGGACTGTGCCGCGAACGTCGCGTCGAAGCGCCGTACATCGACTTCGTCGAGGCCGTACGCCCGCAAGAGCTCGACGCGCCGGAGGGGCGAGGTGAGCAGCGGGGGGGCCCGGTCCGGCGCGAAGTAGGCCGCCGGGTGGGGGTCGAAGAACATCCCGACGGCGCGCCAGCCGTTCGCGTCGGCCCGCCGGCGCGCCGCGTTGACGAGGGCTTGGTGCCCGCGGTGCACGCCGTCGAAGTTGCCTGGGGTGAGGACGGTGCGGCTCATGCGCAGCTTGCGAATAGCGCGACAAGCGGGTCCCGGTCAAAAGACCCAGGCGCGGGCTCCGATCGCGACAGTCGACTCCGACTCAACCGCCACAGCAGGCGGCGGGCATGGGGAACGGGACGCAGTCGGGGGTGACGCCGTCGGCGGCGAGGCTCGCCGGTCCCGGGCGGAGTTGGAGTCCTTCACCGCCATCCACCGTCGCGCAGAGCGGGACGTCGCAGAGGTGGGCGATCGGTCCGCAGCAGAGCTCCCTCACGGCGTCCGCGTCGTCGCCGTGCTCGGCGAAGTTCGTGTAGGTGATGGGGCGGGGCGCCATGGCGATCGGATCGAGGGCCATGGCGCAGCTCGCGGGCGGTGCGTCGGCGGGGGTCGTCGGCTCGGGGTCGTGCACGACGAAGAGGCCCGCAAGCCCCTGTTCGGGCAGAGCGCGGTCGGCACCGATTTGACGCGCGTCGCCCAGCTCGTTGGGGACGGTCCAGGCCTGACCCGAGAACGTCCCCCCAGCCAGGTCGGTGCCGGTCTCGGACGTGGGCGGCGTCACCACACAGGCCCCGTCCACGCAGCTCGTGGGCGGCGTGCAGGCCGTCGGGTCGCTGTCGCAGCGCTGGAGGCCGCCGCCGAGCGGTAGCGCCGCCGCGACACCGTGGAAGACCGTGGTGGCATAACGGGCAGCGGGCAGCTCCTGGCAGTCTGTCGTGCGTCCTTCATAGAGCGCTGCGATGTTGCCTGGCGGAACGATCGGGATCGAGCAGCGGTCGTCTGGGGCGGTCCGCATCACTGCGACAGGCGGGACGAGGACGTCGATGCTCGGGTAGAAGACCTCCTGAGCGGCGATCTGGGTCGGCCGCACGGACGGGAAGAGGAGGACTTCGGGGATACGCGCGGCGGCTTCGACTTCGGGGTGCTCCCGGATGCGTCGCAGGATCGGCACCGGGGTCTTCCAGGGGAAGCCTTGGGCGCCGAGCACGGGGTGTGGGTCGCCGTGTCCGTCTCGGTCGAAGTCGACGTCACGCACGAACCA
>JALVDI010000444.1 GCA_027009115.1 Polyangiaceae bacterium
CCTGGGCTGCTAACCTCCCCGGACCATGACCGACGACGTCCGGCTGCGAAAGCGTCTCGACGAGCTCGAGGCCCGTCAAAAGCTCAACGACGCCACCGACGAGGCGCTCGAGCTGGCGCAGCGCGACCGGCTCCCGCTCGACCAAGCGATCCGCTCGCTGATGCCGCTGCTCCTCACGCACACCGGTGCGCGGCAGGCCTGGGTGCGAACCTACGACGAAAACCTGGAGATGCGCGACTTCGCCTACGGCGGCAGCCCCGGTCGTTTCCCCCTCGATGGCGACGCGATCGTCGCGGTCACCGACGAGGGGCGGCGACTGCAGCGGGAGGCGGGCGAGTTCGTCGTGTTCGCTCAGCCCCTCGACGTGGCCGGCGAGCTTTTCGGGGCCGCCGCGCTGGCGTTCGAACGCAAGAGCTTCGACCCGGCCCGAGCAGGGCTGCTGGCGACGCTGCTCAACACCTGGTGCGAGGAGCTCGACAACTATCTGGCGTCGATCGCGCTCATGCGCCGCAAGCACCGCATCACGACCCAGCTCAGCGACGCGCTCAAGGCGCCCGTGATCGACGACGGCATCCAGGCGGCCATCGAGGTGCTCCGCCAGAACGTCGCCTTCGACGACATGCTCCTGGTTTTCCGGCACCACGAAGACCCTGGCGGCGCCAGCCTGCACTACGTGATCGTTCAGGACGGCGAGCTGACCCACGACTCACGTCATCCGGACATGGAAGTCGAGGACTTCATCCGGGAGGAGGCGCCGTCCCTGGTCGCCGGGCAATCGCGGGCGCTGCTCGAGCGCTTCGGTATCCAACGCGGTCGCGAAGAGCTGCTCATCAGCGGCGTGCGCAACCGGCGGGTCGTGGGGCGGCTGGTGGTGACCAGCGCCCATGGCGAGTTCAACACCCACGACCGCGATCTTCTCGAGCGTTTCTCCGATTACCTACGGCAACGGATCGTTGACTTCACCCGCGAGTGGAAGCAGCTGAAGCGCACCTTTGCCGCGGACACGGTGCGTCGCCTCTTGACCTACGAAGACTACGAGGCGCGCTTTCTCGCGCCGCGGGTCGTCGACGCCGCCATCCTCTTTGCGGACCTGTCGGGCTTCACGCGGATCAGCGAGCAGATCCTGCGAGACCCCGCGCGCATCGGGGAGTTCATCGACCGTTGGTCCGAGCGGGTCGTCGGTCTCGTGTGGGAGACGGGGGGCGTCTTCGACAAGATGGTCGGCGACTGCGTGATCGCTTTCTGGGGTCCGCCCTTTGGTGATTTCGACTCGGTCGAGGCCTGTCGTCGGTCGGCCGCTGCCGCGCGTCTGATCCGCGACTACACGGCCACCCTCAACAGCGGCGTGCTGCTCCCGGAGCTTGCGGGCATCGAACCTCCTGTCGGGGTGGCCGTAGGGCTGAACTACGCGCCCGTGTGCGTCGGAGCCTTCGGTCCGGATCGCGACTACACGGGGTTCAGCAGCGGCATGAACAACACCGCCCGCCTCCAGGGTGTGGCCGAGCGTGACGAGATCCTCTGCATGGAGAGCTTCGTGCAAGCCTACGGGTCCGACGAAGCCTTCTCCGAGCTGCGCGAGGCGCGCGTCAAGAACGTCGCCGAGCCGCTGCGTTACCGCGCGCTCCGTTAGAGCGCATCTCAAAACCCCTCGTCGCTGCTCCGGGGCCTGCGCACGCCCTCTGCCGCCATCCTCTCAGTTCAAGAATGCTCGACATTCCCTCGCCTCGCGGATGCGCCAGCGGTCCCGCCCAGTCCACGGATCGATCGACGATCGCTGTTGAGATGCGCTCTAGCCGCTCACCCCAGCATCGACGGTGACGAATCGCGGTCGCGAGGCTGCCCGTGTGACGCCGCCGGGCGAGGAGACCTTGACGATTCTCAAGGTGGCGAAGCGCCGCGCAGGGGCCGGGCTGCCGGGGCGCGAGGTGCCGAGGTATGGACGGCGGACTCTTCGGTGCCGGGTCGCCGATGAAGGATCGCAAGGGCCAGTGCCGCGTGCACCCTCAGCAGCCGCGGGCGAGCACGACGACCGGCGCCAGCGAGGCTCGTTCGTCGGGGCTCAGGGCGCGGCTGAGCTCGCCCGCCGAGTCCAGGATGGGGACCGAAGGGGCGAGGTCCACGAGGGTCCGGCGGTCCTCCTCGCAAGGGTGCCCGACGACGATGACGTCGGCGCCCGCGATGGCGTGCTCGACAGTCGGCGCGGCGTAGGCGCGGGGATCGCCGAGGGCCGCCTCCAGCGCGGCGAGGCCGAGGGGCGGCAGCCGCGCTTCGAGCACCGCGCTGTCGGCGACGGTCACGTGCACCCCCGCGTCCAAAAGTGCCCGGACGAGTCGCACCGGCGCCGAATCGCGCACGTCGGCAGCGCCCGGCTTGAAGCCCACGCCGACGATGGCGCAGGTCTTGGGCGCGTGCTCGAGGACGACGTCGCGCAGATAGCGCAGGTGCGCGTCGTTCGATCGCAAGATGGAGCCGAGCAAGGGCGCGTCGACGGCGTGCGTTGCCGCGTGCGCCTGGATCGAAGCGACGTCCTTGACGAGGCACGCCCCACCGAAGGGCATCCCAGGGCGAAGGTACGCGCTGGAGGTGTTCAGCTTGCGGTCGGCGCAGAGCAGGCGCATTACCGCGAACGGGTCGACGCCGACTGGGATCGTGACCCGCGCGACCTCGTTGGCGAAGCAGACCTTCAGGGCGTGCCAGGCGTTGTTGACCAGCTTGAGTACCTCGGCCGTGGATGGGTCGGTGCGATGAAGCCGGTCGGCGGACGGCGCGTAGAGCGCCTCGACGAAACGTGCCGCTTCTTCGTCTTCCGTGGCGTAGACGACCAGCTCGGGCTCTTCGAGGTCCGCGACCGCGCTCCCCTCGCGGAGGAATTCCGGGTTCAGTGCCAGGCGAAGGTCCTCGCGGAGGTGTGTGCGGGCGCGCGCGTACAGCCCCGTGGGGACCGTGCTGCGGATGACCACGACGTGCCCGGCCGGCGCCGTCGCGTTGATGCTGTCGAGGGCAGCGAAGAGGTCGTCGGTGACGAGCTGCCCGTCCTCCCCGACGGGCGTGCCGACGCAGATCAGCGACGCGCCGCACTCGGAGAGGTCGAGCACGCTGCGGCACTCCAAGGTGCCTCGTGCGAGCCCCCGTGCCAGGCGTTCGCTCAGCAAGGGCTCGTCGACGGGTGCGAGCCCCCGACGCATGGCGTCGACGACCTCGGCGCGGCGATCGAAACCGATGACGGGGATGCCCCGCGCCGCCAGAGAGGCCGCCGTGACGCTGCCCACGTAGCCCAGGCCGATCACACCGACGGTCGGGAAGCTCATGGCCGGGCACGGTACGAAGTCCCGGGTGCCTCGGTCAACGCGAGCGCGCGGATTGTCCCCGAGGCTGCGGAATTGAATGGACCGGCGACGGGCGCAGGGCGATCCTGGGCCGATGCGTGCTCTCGCCTTCGCTCTGCTCCTCGCGGCGGCAGCGCCAGCCTGGGCGCAGTCGCGCCCCACCTCCGACGATATGTCGTTGCTCACCGGGCGGACCGTCGGCAACGGCGATGTGCTCGTCGCCGCGGCTCTCGGCTGGCCGGGCTTTTGGGCGGAGGTCCTCTTCGCGCCGAGCTCACGCTTCAACCTCTCGCTGCGCGGTGGCGTCCTTTACGGCTCGCCCCTGATGGGCCTCGCGACGGGCGTCGGCGGCGAGTTCTCCGTCCCGATGCGGCTGCACCTCTACGGCGCCCGCGACATCGACGTGGCCGCGTCGCTGCGACCCTTCGCGCTCTTCGGGGAGGGCGCGCTCGTCGGGCAGCGCGGCACCTTCGCCGACAACTTCGGCTGGGCTGCGGGTGCCGACGCGGGTCTACGCATCGGCTTGCACGTGAGCGATGCCGTCACCCTGGGCACGGGCGCGCTCGTCTGCGTCGCTTACCTGGACACGCCGGACGCCGACGGATCCGGGGGCGTGGCGGTCGGTTTCGGCGCCCTGGCGATCGTGGAAGCGCTGATGAGCCGGCGTACGATGCTCTTTGCTCAGCTCGAGGGCGGCTACGGGCTGGCGCCCGGCCGCCTCTTTGCCAACCAGGCCGTGCTCAGCGTCTCGCTCGGGGTCGCTTTCCGGTTGGGCTGAAGCGGAGGCTCGCGGATGCGCCCGCGGTCCCGCCCAGTCTACGGATCGATCGACGACCGCTGTGGAGAGGGGCTGTAGCGGCGGAGGTAGGCGTCGATGATCTCCCTCCACTGACGCCTCCAGCGCTCCTCGTGGAACTCACGCTCCGCCTTCGCGCGACTCGCTGCCCCCATCGACGCCGCGAGCTCATCGTCGGACAGCAGCATCCGACAGTACTCACGGATCGAACGCGCGTCGTCGCCGACGAAGCCGTTGACGCCATGCTCCACGTAGCGCTCGATCCCCGGAAGCCGGAAGCTGACCAGTGGCAGTCCCGACATCATCGCCTCGATCAAGGTGATCGTGTACTCCTGCTCCCCGTCGTGCAGGTACAGCCGCGCGCGCCGGATCGCCGCACGCAGGTCCTCGTATTCGTAGACCTCCTGTGCCGGGTCGAGGTGGTCGATGTGGAGCGTCGGCAGCCCTTCGGTCGCTTCGACGTAGGCGGCGTAGTGCCACCCGCGTTCACGGTAGGAGTGGATGATCGACAAGATCGTTCCGTCTTCACCGGTGGCCACGGGGTAGAGCGCCGGGTCGAGCCCCAGCGGCACGTAGGGCACGTCCACCCCGAAGGTCTCCTTCACCCACTGCACGGTGTTCGGGTAGAAGCTCACCACCGTGAAGTCGTCGCGGCCGAGCAGCTCCTCCCACTCGGCCGCTTCGAGCTCGGCCACTTTCGAGACACGGTAGAGTTTGGGGAGCTCCCGGCGCTCGCGGAAGAGTTTGAACTGCCAGTTGAACATCAGCCACGCGAGGTCGTAGCGCTCCGGGAAACCCACCGCGGGGTCGTCGAGAAGCCGCGCGTAGTCGTCGGGTCCCCAGTCGAGCTGCGCCTCGTCGAAGGCGGGCAGCACGTTCGTCACGTTGGGGGGCTGGGGGCGCCAATAGTGGAACTGGTCCCAGTGGCCGAGGAAGTGAATGGGCAGCCCCACTCGGCAGAAGTGGTACTGCACTCCGGGGTGCGTCGGCACCATCAGCAGCCGGTAATCGTCGCGCATCACTCTCCCCCGCGCAGGACCCAGCGACCCTCGGTCCAGGCCTCGAGCCCGGGTCCGCCCAAGATGCTCGGCGCCAGGCCCGCCCGCGCCGCTGCCGAGCGCCCCGCAACCTTCAGGCAGCCCAACCCGTAGCGCACGCCAGGACCGAAGGTGATCGTCTGCATGCCGTCGAAGTAATGCGCCGGGCAGCTGATCTCGCCGACCCTCAGGCCAAGGGCGACGGCCTGCGCCAGGACCTCGCTGTCGAAGGCGTAATCGTCGCGGTTGCCCGCCAGCGGCAACGCCTGTAGCGCGCGCCGGGAGTAGGCGCGGTAACCGGTGTGGTACTCGCTGAAGGACGCGCCGATGAGCGCGTTCTCGGCCCACGTCAGCAGTCGATTGGCGGCGAACTTCCAGGGCGGCATTCCGCCGGCGAGGGCTCCCCCGACCAGCACCCGCGCGGCCAGCACCACGTCGTAGCCGCCGTGCACCACCATCGACGCGATCGGTGGGACGAGCTTCGGGTCGTACTGGAAATCCGGGTGCAGGAGGACGGCCACGTCGGCCCCCAGCGCCAAGGCCTCCCGGTAGCCGGTCTTCTGAGCGGCGCCATAGCCGAGGTTGCGCCCGTGCGACACGCACCCGATGCCCAGCTTCGATGCCACCGCCACCGTCTCGTCCGTGCTCCCGTCGTCGACCAGGATCACCTCGTCGACGATCCCCGGCGGGATCGCTCCGACGGTGCGCTCCAGGGTCGCGGCCACGTTCAGCCCCGGCATCACAACGACGACCTTCTGGCCTCCGAGCATCGCCGCCGTATACCATGCCGCTGCCCATCGCTGACCTCGAACCGAACGAGCCGAGCCATGTCCAAGCGAACCTCCTATGTCCTTCTCGCCTTCGCCCTGGGCTGCAGCCGCTGCGACGAACCCGACGAGCAAGCGCCGCAGGCAGGCCAGGCTGAACAGGCCGAACAGGCCGAACAGGCGGAGCCTCCGCCAGAGCCGATCCGCGTCCTCGAACCGGTCGAGGTGAACATGGACAAGGTCTTCCTCGGCCGTCGGCTCTTCCACGATCCGATCCTCTCCGGCGACGGGACCATCTCCTGCGCCACATGCCACAGCCTCGATCACGGCGGCGCCGAGCCGCGGCGGACGTCCATCGGCATTCGCGGGCAGATGGGCCCCATCAACGCCCCAACGGTCCTGAACGCGCATTACAACTTCCGGCAGTTCTGGGACGGGCGCGCCGCCGACCTTCAAGAACAGGCCGCCGGCCCTGTCGAGAACCCCATCGAGATGGGCACCACCTTCCCCGAAGCGATCGAGCGCATCCAAGCCGACGAGTGGTACGCGCAGCGCTTCGCGTCGGTTTATGGGGGTGACGAGCCGATCACCAAGGAGCACATCACCGACGCCATCGCCGAGTACGAGCGCTACCTCATCACCCCCTCACCCTTCGATCGCTTCTTGGGTGGCGACGAGGACGCCATCAGCGCTCAGGCACGCCGGGGCTACGAGACCTTCAAGAGCACCGGCTGCGTCGGGTGCCATCTGGGCATCAACGTCGGTGGGCAGAGCTACCAAAAGATGGGGCTCGTCGAGGACTACTTCGCGCTCCGCGGAGGAGAGCTCACCGAGGCCGACAACGGTCGCTACAACGTCACTCACGACGAAGCGGACCGACACTTCTTCAAGGTGCCTACCTTGCGCAATGTCGCCGAGACGGCGCCCTACTTCCACGACGGTTCGCAAGAGCAGCTCGCGGACGCCGTGCGCATCATGGCCCGGGTGCAGCTCGGTCGCACCCTCGACGACGCGCAGATCGCCGACATCGTGGCGTTCCTCGGGACCCTCACCGGCGAGCTCCCCGAGCACGCGCGGCTGCCCGAGCAGGACGTTCCGCCGCCGCGTACGGCCGACGAGGGCAGCCCTGGCGCGACCTCCGAGTGACGGACCGCTGTTCGAACCCGAGCGCCCGCATGCAAGGTCTGCCCGTAGGCTAGGTCGTGTCCGAACCCACCCGGAAGATGGTGTGGAAGATGTGGCTGTCGATCGTGATCGCGATCGCGCTGGTGATCTTCGGCGTCTTCTTCGTGTTCAAGATCGCCCAGGACTTCGACCCGCAGTACGAGCCGCCTCCCATCGCCGACCGCCGCCCCGTCGACGCGGGCGCCCTCGACGACTGCCCCCTGCGGACCGACCGGGTCGGTGAGACCGTCGAGGTCCTACGCTACCCCGGAAGGGGCGAGATGGTGGTCGGAACCCTCGACGACGACGTCGTTCTGGACGTCGTCAGCGTGCGCGTGGACTTTGTCGAGATCCGTGGCCCAATCGCTGGCTGGGTCGAGCGGCGCTACACGCGCCGGGTATGTCCGGACACCCCGGAGGCGCCCTGAGCTCAGCGCTCGCCGATCCCCAGGCCCAAAGTGAGGAGTGGGTCGGGGCGCCTGTGCAGGGCTACGCTCGCCGCAGCCTCCACAAAGAGCCGCCGCCACAGGTGCGCCCGGAAGCCGAGCCGCGGTCCCACCCGCAGGCGGAGGCTGCGGAACGCCGGCTCGGGATCGGCCGACTCGACGAGGATGCGCACGGCCGCGGCGCGAACGGTGAGGAAGGGCGTGAAGTCCCCGAAGCGGTGACCGATGCCGAGCTCGCCGAACCACTGGGTGAGCCGCAGCCTCGTCGCTCGTAGCCGCGGTTCGGAGCTTGGGCGGCCGTCGGTGGGTCCGGGGCGCGCTCCGTAGAAGCCGACGCCCACGGCGAAGCGCACCACGTCCGAGGCCAGGGAAAGGGAGGCTTCGGTTCCGACGAGAAGCACGCGGCCGAGGGCGAGCTCCTCCCCGGAGCGCTGGAGCGGGAAGTGGAGGTCTCGAAACCCGACGTCGCTCAAGTCGGCTGCGACGACCCCGCCGGAAAGCGATGCGGAGAGCGGCGCGGGCCAGATCGGTAGCCTGTCGCGTTCGGTCGGCCGCGCCTGCGCCGGTGTGGCGAGGATCGCGATCCACAGACAGGCCAGGGCGCCGCGCATACCCCAGGGTACGCCCGGCGGGCGCGGTCTGCCCCCTCGTCTCTCAGCTTCCTCGGATGCGAACCGCCAGAGCTTCCGGATCGAGGTCTTCCCCGTCGGCTACTTCGCAGCTGATCCGGGCGAGCTCTGCGAGGGCGGCTAGGGCCGCTGGGCGGTCGCTCCGCAAGGCGCCAGGGTTCGCCGCCAGCCATGCCGCGGCGAGATCTTTGAAGAGGTAGACGCGGTTCTCGATGGTGGAGTCGTCGGCCATGGGTCGATGGTGACCGCAAAGGCCCCGGCGGCGCCAGGGCGGCTCCTTTGAGCGCCGCGGCTCTTTGGCTATGCTCCCGGCCCGCGCGGCGCGGCGGGCGACTTGGACTGGCATGAGCGACGACGACATCAAGGGCGGCGCGTCCGACGAGGACGAGCGGGACGAGGCGCGAGCCGCTGACGAGGACGAGCGGGACGGGGCTCAGGCGCCTGCGACCGTGGAGCGGGACAACCCCGACGACGGCCAAGGACCCGAGCGTGACGCGCCTTCGGAGGAATCGGAGGAATCGGAGGAATCGGAGGAATCGGAGGGCTCGGAGGGCTCGGAGGAATCGGAGGAATCGGAGGAATCGGAGGAATCGGAGGAATCGGAGGGCTCGGAGGGCTCGGAGGGCTCGAGCGTCACGCCGCCGATCGGGCGCAAGCAGCGTTTGCGCGGCGGGCTCCTCTTCGCTGCCGGGACGCTGATCACGTTTCTGCTGATGGCCCACGTGGGTCAGCTCCCCCACGGCACGCTCTACGGCCTGGCCGCCATGCTGGTGGCGACCTACGGCCTGCTCGAAGCCCTCGGCTTCCTCCGTGACGATCCTGGCGCCAGGCCCTGGCGCGATACGGTCTTCGGGCGCCTCGACGGCGAACCGAGCTGGGCACAGCCCAAGGTCACTGCGCCCCTCGCGGCCGCGATCCTGGTTCTCGGAGGTGTCGCCGGTGGTTACGACGGGTTGCCGTGGGCCATCGGGCTGTCCCTCCTCGCCCTCGTGCCGTCGGCGCTGCGCCGTCCGGGCTTGCTGGCCTTCGTCGTCGTCGCCGGCATCTACCTCCCGTTGCTGGGCACC
>JALVDI010000445.1 GCA_027009115.1 Polyangiaceae bacterium
CCCGCGCCCTTGCGTCGCCAGGGCACCGGGCGCAGGCTCCCCGTCCCCATGACCCGCCCAAAGAGCCTCGAGGACCTCGAATGGCGTCGCGTGGTCGAGGCCGTCGCCGCTCGCTGCCGAGGCCCCCTCGCTACGCGCCTCGATCTACCGATCGTCGCCTCCCGCGAGGCCGCCGCCGTGGCGTTGACCGAGACCCGCGAGGCCTTCGAGCTCCTCACGGCCGGCGAGCGGCTCCCCGTCGACGGCGCCGCCGAGGTCGGCCCCCACCTGCAGCGGGTGGAGCGACAAGCCGCCCTCGACGCCGTGGCGCTCCGGGACGTCATGCGCACCTTGGCGGCGGCGCGCTCTCTGCGCACCTTTCTGTCGCGGCGCAAGGACCGGCTGCCCGCACTCCATCGCGCGTGCGCCATCGACCCGACCCTCGACCGCCTCCACGACGAGCTCGCCGCCTGCATCGAAAGCGACGGAACCCTCGCCGACCACGCGAGCCCCGAGCTGCGCCGCCTCCGAACCGAGGTCGCCAACCTGCGCGCCCGCATGGTGCGCCGCCTCGAACAGATGCTCGTCGAGCGCGAGGCCATCCTCCAAGACCGCTTCTACACCGTGCGCGAAGGCCGCTACGTCCTCCCCGTGCGGCGCGACGCCCACGAGAAGCTTCCGGGCATCGTTCACGGCGCGAGCGCCAGCGGCCAGACGGTCTTCGTCGAGCCGCGCGCCCTCGTGGCCCAGGGCAACCGCCTCAAGATGGCGCAGGCCGAGCTCGAACGCGAAGAGCTGCGCATCCTGGCGGAGCTTTCGGAGCTCGTGCGGGAGCGACTCGCGGAGCTTCGGGCGGCCATCGACGCCCTCGACCACGCGGACCTGCGGCAGGCCTCGGCGCAGCTCGGGCACGACCTCGGCGGCCGCCCCTACGCGCTCGCCCCAGACGCATCGATCGAGCTCCGTGGCGCGCGCCACCCCCTGCTGCTCCTCGACGGAGTGGACGTGGTGGGCGCCGACCTCGCGTTGCGGCACGGCCAGGGCCTGGTGCTCAGCGGTCCCAACGCCGGCGGCAAGACCGTCGCCCTCAAGACCCTCGGCCTCGCCGCCCTCTTCGCCCGCGCGGGACTCCCGTTCCCGGCGGACGAGGGGAGCTCGGTGGGCTTCTTCGACGAGGTCCTGACCGACGTCGGAGACGACCAGTCGCTGCAGCGCAACCTCTCGACCTTCAGCGCTCACATGAGCAACCAGGCGCGTATCCTCCAGGCCGCCACCAGCGGCAGCTTGGTGCTCCTCGACGAGGTGGCCACGGGCACGGACCCCCAGGAAGGCGCGGCCCTGGCCTGCGCACTGGTCGCCGCCTTGCTCGACCGAGGCGCCGCGGTCGCCGTCACGACCCACTACGAGCTCCTCAAAGCCTTTGCCGCGCGAGACGAGCGCCTACAGAACGCCGCCGTCGGCTTCGATGTCGCCACCATGTCGCCCACCTTCGAGCTGCTCCATGGCGTCCCCGGTCCGTCGAGCGCCCTGGCCGTGGCGCGCCGCTTCGGCATCCCCGAAGCCGTCCTCGAGAACGCCCGGGCCATGCTGCCCGACGAGTCTGCCACCTTCGAGGAGCTCTCACGCGCCCTCGCCAAAGAGCGCCGCACCCTCGCCGTCCAGCAAGCAGCCCTCGCGACGGAGCGGGCGGAGCTCGAACAGGAGCGAGCACGCCTCACCGAGCGTGCCCGAGCGCTCGCTGCGCAGCGCGAGCAGGTACTGGACGCGGCGGCCGCCAAGCTGCGGGACGAGCTGCACCGCGCCCGCACGGAGCTGCGGCAGACCCGCCGCGCACTCAAGAAGAAACAGGACGAACGGAGCCTCGCCGAGGCGCGACGCCGCATCGAGGAGGCCGCGAAGCTCGCCGCGCGGCGGCCTCCGCGCGAAGCGAACGCGACCGCCGGCTCCCCGGTCAAACAAGCCGATCTCTCGGTGGGAGCCCGGGTCTGGGTTCCTCGGCTGCGCAGCGTCGCGCAGGTCGTCGAGCCCCCCGCCCGAGGCCGCGTGCGCGTCGCGGCGGGAGCCATGCGCTTGCTCGTAGGCGTCGACGAGCTCCGCACACCGAGCGAGTCCATGCCGGCGCGCCGCAGCACGCTCGAACCGACCGCTACCCGCCCCGCCGCGCCCCCTAGGGCCGACAACACCCTCGACCTGCGCGGGATGCGGGTGGACGACGCGCTCAGCTTGGCCGAGGCTTTCCTCGACCGCATGTACGGCGCCTCCGAGAGCGTCGCGTACATCGTTCACGGAGAGGGAAGCGGTGCCCTGCGCAGCGCGGTCCGTGAGCTCCTCGGACGCAGCCCACGCTACGTCGCGTCCTTCGGGCCAGCTCCACGTGAGCGAGGCGGCAACCGCCTCACGGTCGTGCGGCTGAAGTAGTCGAAGGGGTGGTCG
>JALVDI010000446.1 GCA_027009115.1 Polyangiaceae bacterium
CCCTCAAGGTGGGCGCGCCGTGTCCCCTCGCCCACGCGCCGTGTGCGCGGGTCCGCGACGCAGCACACGAGCTTCCAGGTCTTCGCCCTTCTCCAAGCTCCAAAGCGCATCGGTGCGGCTCTTGCTCGGGGCCCTTGAGACATCTCCACTCGGGAGCAAGAAGAGATGAAGAGCAATTCCGAATTCGCGCGTCGCTGGCGTTCTTACGTTGCCGTCTTTGTGGCTGTTTCGTTGTCGACGACCCTTCCCACCTCGCAGGGCTGTGGTTCCGCTTCGCAACTAAGCCAGATGCCGCGTGACGAGGGCGCGATGGAGGGGGGCGAAGGCTTCGTGCTCGCCGACGACCCGGAGGTTCCTTCTGCGGATGTCTCCGAAGAGCTTCTAACAGACCTCCTCCGAGGTACCGTCGCGCATCCCGACGACACCCTGGGCTCGCGCCAGGCGGCGCTCCCCCTCCGCGTTCCCCACCCGCCGCGCGGTGCGACGGCGCGCTTCAACTTCGACGGCGGAAAGCGAGGCTGGGTCACGGCCATGCCCAACGACCAGCTCCTGACGAGCCCGGCCTACCACGACGGCCGGGTCTATCTGGGCGGGGGCTTTGCGAGCCACCGTTTCTACGCGCTCGATGCTTTCACGGGCGAGTCGGCCTGGACTCTTGCCGCGCCCGACGGGGGGCCCTCGGCGCCCATCGTGCTGGCCTCGAGTCTCGCCTTCCCCCGTGACACGGTCATCTTCAACACGGAAAGTTGCACGCTCTTCTGCGCCGACGCCGCGACCGGCGAGCTCCTGTGGAAGCGCTGGCTCGGGGACCCGCTGATGAGTCAGCCAGCTGCCGCGGGCGACCTCGTGATCAGTGCATTTCCGACGGGCGGTAAGCACCGACTTGGTGCCTTCCGTGTGCTGGACGGTGAGCCGGTCTGGGACATCGAGCTCGAGGCCGACGTCATTCAGGCGCCGCACGTGCGCAACGACGACGTCTTCGTCGCGACCATGGACGGCACGGTTCTGCGCGTCCGAGCCCGCGACGGGCACGTCTACTGGCGCCGTGACCTGGGGGCCACGAGCCCTGTATGGGTCGACGGCGACCGTGCTCTCGTGACCCGGCGCGTCGACGAGGGAGGGCGCATTGATGAGCAGCCTGTGGTGCTCGAAGTGGCCAGCGGTCGGGTCCTCTCGCGCGGCGAGCGCGTGTCCGCCCCCTATCTTGCTGGCGACTCCCGCGATCGTCGCCTCGCAGCATCCACCGCGGGCGCTTGGGGCGGCGTGCCCCACGGCGAGCACCTCGGTTTGGCCAACGTGGCCAGTGGCTGGGCTTTTCAAGGTTCGGCGCCGACCGCTGCGGAAGGGCGCCTGTACCAGGCCATCGGCGGAACGCTCGTGGCTCGGGAGATCGCGACGGGCGAGAAGCTTTGGGAGCGCGTCTACCGTGAGGCCGACACGGCCCAGGCTCTGAGCCCACCGGCGGTGGTGGGCAGCCAACTCGTCTTCGGGACCGTCGACGGCAAGCTCTACTTCTCGGACATCGACACGGGCATGACCATCCGCGCTTACGATGTGGGGGCCCCCATCGTGTTTCAGCCGGTCGTCGCCGAAGGGTGGGTCTACGTCGCGACGGGGGAGGGCGACCTCATCGGTCTCGAGGTCGGCGATCCGGCCTTCGACGGCTGGCATATGTGGGGCGGCGGCCCCGGGCACTCGGGCCCCGTGCCCACGGCCGGGGTCCCCTCCGAGGCGCTCCGACGGAGTCTGGCCCGCCCGGGCCAGGGGGCCATGGAGGTATTGCGCGTGAGCGCTACCGAGGCCGATGCGGCGGAGCCTTCCGGCATTCAGGCCTTCGCGGGGGAAGCGCAGGCGGATGGTTCGAGCACCGAAGGGGCGGCCGAGGGCTCGCCGGAGAGTCTCGTGCATCGGCCGATGACGATGGTGCACATGCGCGTCGACGCTCGCATCACGGGCTACGTCGCGCGGGTGAAGGTGACGCAGCGTTTCGAGAACCCCGCGGACGTGCCCGTGGACGCCCGCTACCTCTTCCCACTGCCCGTGGACTCCGCTGTCGACGACATGCGCATGCACGTCGGCGATCGGGTGATCCGTGCGCAGATCCGCAGCCGTTCCCGCGCCCGGCAGGTCTTTGAGCAGGCGCGTGCGGCAGGTCGACGGGCGGCGCTCCTCGAGCAGCAGCGGCCCAACCTCTTCGCTCAGTCCGTAGCCAACATCCCGCCGCACGCGAGCATCGAGGTCGAGCTGAGCTATGTCTCCATGCTTCCCTTCGACGACGGCGAGTACGAGTTCGTCTATCCGATGGTTGCGCCGCCGCGCTACGATCCGCACGACCCTGGCGCGGTCCTCGGTACCCCCGAAGAGACCCGCCGCGCAGACTCGATCGAGTTGAACCTCTCGCTCGACGCGGGCATGCCCCTTGCCTCCATCGATTCACCGACCCACGAGCTAAGGCTGACCCGCCCGAGCGCGAGCCAGGCGCAGGTGCAGCTTCCGCGTTCGGGCCAGCTCCCGAACCGCGATTTCGTCCTCCGCTACGCCGTGGGCGGAAGCACGCCGGACGCCGCTCTCTTCGCCACCCGCGACGCTCAGCGCGGGCACTTCAGCCTGGTCCTGCAGCCGCCGGCGGTCGAGCGTGACGACGACATCGCGCCACGTCACCTCACGCTCCTGGTCGACACCAGCAGCTCCATGCGTGGCCGGCCGATGGCGCAGGCGCGCGCCCTCGTCGAGCGGCTGGTCGATGGGCTGCGTCCCCAAGACACCGTCGATCTGCTCGCCTTCGGCGACCGCGTGAGCTCTTTGGCGGAGGCCCCTTTGAGCGGCGGCGCCAGTCTCATGCCCCGCGTTCGCCGCTGGCTCCAGGGACTGCGCCCGGTCGGAAGCACCGAGATGGAGCCGGCGGTCCGCACCGCTCTCGAACGCAACCATCGCGGTCCGGGGCTCGGCATGGTGGTGCTGGTCACCGACGGTTTCGTCGGCAACGAGGCCGAGGTCCTACGCGCCATCGCCGAACACTTGGGTGCCTCGCGGCTGTACGCGCTCGGTGTGGGCTCGGCCGTGAACCGCTTCTTGCTGGAGCGCGCGGCTGAGCTCGGCCGGGGCCGTGCGGTCGTCTCGACGCTCTCCGAGGAGCCTGCCGCTGCCGCCGGCAAGCTTTCACGGATGATCGCGGCTCCCGTCTTCACCGACGTCGTCATCGACTGGGGCGATCTCGAGGTGAGCGATGTTTACCCACGTCGCCTGCCCGACCTCTTTCGCGGTGCTCCCCTCGTCGTCCATGGCCGCTTCGTTCATGGCGGCCGAGGGGAGATCAAGATCCGCGGAACCTATCACGGGCAGCGCTACGAGCGCGTCGTCCAGGTGCAGCTCCCCGAGGGGGATACGGCAGGAGCGAACGCCGAGCACGCCACGCTTTGGGCGCGCGCCGCCGTCCACGATCGGATCAACAGCCTGACTCTCAGGCCCGACGAGGACCTCGTCCAGCAGGTGCGCGCGCTCGGCCTCTGCTACCGCCTGGTGACCCCCTACACCTCCTTCGTGGCTGTCGACGAGCGCACGCTGCCCGCAGACGAGTCCGATGCAAAGCCCGAGGCTCGTGCGACCTTGAGCCCCGGACGCACTCTCCCCGGAGACCCCGAGATCCGCATCCCGGCTCCTCCCGATGCGCTCGCCGTGACCGTCGTCCTGCCCTTCGGGGAGACGCTGGCAGCCACTTACGAACCGCGGCTCGGCCTTTGGACCGCGCGCTTTCTGGTACCCGCCGACGCCGAGGAGGGGACCTACCCGGTCTATGTTCGGATCGCGCTGCCGGGCGGCGAGCGGCGCTCCATGCGCCTGTGGTACACGGTCGACAGCTCGGCCCCGCAGCTCGACTTCGAGATCGAGGGCGAGGTGCGGCCTGGCGCCGATGTGCTCATCCACGCGCGGCAGCACGTGACGCGCGCCGACCTCGACCAGGTGGGAATGCGTCGCGAGACCTTGAGCCCTGAACAGGCCGTTCTCCTCAGTGACGCCAACGGCCTCGAGCTCGTCGCGCCGGACGGCCACACGGTCGAGATGCGCGAGGTCGGACCGGGTGCGTGGGATGGCGTCTACCACGTCCCCGACGACGCTCGGGGCACGCTTCGCCTCGTGGCGACGGTCGTCGACCTGGCAGCCAACGTCCGCACGCAGGCGCTCGAGCTGAGGGTGCAGCGGTGAGGCGGGCGCACTGGGCGATCTTGGGCGCGCTCATGGGTGCCGTCGTGTGCACCGTGAGTGCCGCTGCGCAGGCGGAAGGCTTTGCCGTCGACTCGGTCGCGGGCGTCTCCTATGCCGCGCGGGACGTCGCGGTGGTCGAGGGCCGTGTGCTCGCGGCGACCCAAGGCGGCCTCTGGGTGCGAGAGCCGAACGGTGAGGCGCGGGTTCTCGATGCGGCCGACGGGCTGCCCGGCCGGCTCGTGAGCGTGAGCGTGACGCCGCGCGGCATATGGGTTGGAGGGGTGGAGGCCTGCGTCTTGCTCGACCGGGACCTTCGCGTGCGCCGGACGCTGCCCCTGCCACGGGTCAGCCGGGTCGTGCGCTTCGGGGGCCACGACTACGCCGCGACCCATGGCGGCGGTCTCCTGCGGCTGGGCGTCGACGGCCGTCCGTCCCGGCATATCCGCTTGGGTCGCAGCCATGCCCGCGAGCGACAAACCGATGCCCTCGTTGTCGGCGACGAGCTCTGGGTCGGGACGGCGGGCGCCGGGGTGTTGCGGATGGGGCCGGATGAGCGGCTTCGCGCGCGCATCACTCGTGCGAGGGGCCTGCTCGACGACCTGGTGTGGGGGCTCTCCGCGGCCGGTGACGATGTCTTGGTCGCGACCGCTTCGGGCGCCGATGTCGTCCGCAGGCGCCGTGTCCGCACGGGGTCGGCGCTGCGTCGGGCGAGCGCCGGTCTGCCCATCCCCGATGTGCGTGCCGTGCTGCGGAGCGGGGGCTCTTTCTGGCTCGCAACCTTCGGTGGGGGGCTGCATGAGGTGCGCGAGGGACGCGTCCGCGCCGTGGATATGGGCTCGGCGGCCCCCGGTCGGGTTCACGGGCTCGCGCGCGCCGGAGAGGCAGTCTACGTCGCGGCGGACGCTGGGGTGGGTCGCGTCCGGGGAGCGGAGGTCCACTGGCTGCGTCGGGCGGGCCTCGGCTCGGCGGACCTCACCTGCCTGGCCCGCGCTTTCGGGCGCGTCTGGCTGGGCACCTTCGGCCACGGCTTGGCCCGGCTCGAGGGGCGCCGGGTGGTGCCCGTTCGTGAAGCCACGGAGCGCTGGGGCATGGACCCCCGCATCAACGACCTGGCCGTGCGTGGGCGTGGCCGCGCCCAGGAGCTCTACATCGCCACCGATCGCGGGCTCTATCGCCACGACGGGCGTAGCTTCGTACCCGTGCTCGAGCCCGGCGCGCCCCCGCAGGTCCACATCACATCGCTTTTCGTGGACCCGCGCAGCGGCGAGCTGTGGGTCACCGGCACCGGCTACCTGGGGCGCTACACGGGAACGGCGTGGGAGAGCTGGACTGGGGACGGGCTACCGGACGGGCACCTCCACGCTGTGACGCGGGACCGGCAGGGCCGGGTCTGGGTCGGCGGTCTGCGTGGCCTCTTCGAGCGGCAGGAAGACGGAACCTTCGTACGCCACGACGTCTCGACGGGTGCCCTCGGGGTCAACTGGGTCACGGCCCTCGTCCCCTGGGGGGGCGGCGTGGTGGCCGGCACGTACCACGGTGGGCTGAGCTGGGCCTCCGAGGGTCGCTTCCACATCGAGGGCGCGGGGGCGCTCCCTGCCCGCTGGGTCAACCCGCACGCCATGGCCGAGGGAGGGGGCTTGCTTTGGGTCGGGACACAGGCTCGCGGGCTGCTGATTGGGCGGCGTGGCGCATGGACGCTCCTGACCCGCGCCGATGGGCTGCCGAGCGACGATGTGACGGACATCCTCGTGGACGGGGAGGGCGCGTGGATCGCCACTCGGGGGGGGCTGGCCCACGTGGTTCGGTTCGGTGGCGACTGACGCGTTGGGTTGACGCCGTGGTTCGGTTCGGTGGCGAGTGACGCGTTGCGGTGCCGCCGCGGATCGCGCCGCGGAGGGCCAGCCGACTTCTGTGACCATCCCTCCGCGCCGACCGTGCGGGCGGTCGCGAGGATGCGCCGGCGCGATGCCGCCGGACGAGGAAAGCCTGGAGGATTCTTGAAGCGTTGTGCCGAGCCGCACTCTCGGGCGCGAGGCGGACGGAGAAGGTGCTGGGGCGGCTGTCAACCGGCGAAGGGGATCCGGGCGCGGAGCTGCCGCACCCGCTCCCGGGCGAGGGGCACCCGTGGCGTCTTCGGGTGGTCGAGGACGATCTCGTACGTTCCCGTGCCGCTGGGTTCAAGGCTCTTGATGCGGCTCAGCCTGACCAAGCAGCTTCGGTGACTGCGGAAGAAGTCCTCCTCCGGCACGCGGCGCGCGACCGCTGCGAGTGTCAGGTCGAGTGCGTAGCTGTCGTCTTCGGTGACCGCCCAGACAAGCTCGTCGCGGACGTGGAAGTACACGACGTCGTCGATGTCCACGACGACGTAGCCGCCCTTGCGACGCACCGCGAGGCGGTCGAGGCGCTCTTCCCCCGCTCCGGGTTTGACGTTGGCGCGGACGCGCTCGAGGGTCGTCTTGAGGCGATCGAGGCGCACGGGTTTGAGCAGGTAATCGAGCACTTCGGCCTCGTAGGCTCGCAACGCCCCGTCGTCGTGCGCCGAGACGACGACCACCGGGATCTCCGGGTGCCGCTCACGGATCGCTTCAGCGAGAGCGATGCCGTCCGGACCCGGCATGCGTAGATCCACAAAGGCGACGTGGGGTGCCGTGTCGTCGACGACCTCGAGGGCTGCCTTGGCGTTGCCGGCCTCGCCGACGACCTCGACCTCGAGCTGACCGAGGAGGAAGGTCAGCTCGTCTCGTGCCAGAGGTTCGTCGTCGACCACGACGGCGCGAAGGGGTTTGCTCATGCAGCGGTCCTCTCCTGATCCGGTGCCTCGCCGGCGCCGACGACGTCATGCCAGCCAATGGTCACGCGCGCGCACGTCCCGCCTTCGACGGGGAGGAGCTCGAGCTTGGCGCCGGAGGCGAAGCGTTTGGCAAGGCGCTCGCGGAGCGTCTGCAGGGCGATCCCAGCGCCTCCCTCGACTACGCCGAGGCGTTCGCCTTCGCTGAAGTCCACGACGTCGATCACGAGGTCGTCGCCTTCGATCCGCGCGGCGATCGTGATCGTTCCTGGTCCGGTGTGCGCTCCGACGCCGTGCTTGACCGCGTTCTCCACGAGCGGCTGGAGCAGCAGCGCCGGCACGCGGGCCTCGCGGACTTCGTCGCTCAGCTCCGTGCGCACCTCGAGGCGTCCGTCGCCCAGCCGCGCCCGCTCGATCGCCAGGTAGTTGCAGGCGTGATCGACTTCGCTTGCCAAGGGGGCGTCCTGGGGGTGGTTGAGGAGGTAGCGGTAGAGGTCGGAGAGGTCGCTGACGAGCTGGCGGGCGAGCGCTGGGTTCACACGGATCGTGGCGCGGAGGGTGTTGAGCGCGTTGAACAGGAAGTGCGGCTCGAGCCGGCGCCGGAGCGCTTCGAGGGCGAGTTGGTCGGCGGCGGCGCGCGCGGCGACGAGCGCCACGGCAGCGTCCTGTTGGGCAAGCACCATACGGCTGGTCACCACGAAGATCGTCGCGCCGAAGGCGACGCCCGCGATCTGCACGAGGAGCGCGGGCCATCCTTCGATGTAGTGCGCGATGCTCCGCCCAAGGGTGCTGAGGCTCACGAGCACGAGGGCGCAGCGGCTCAGCTCCACGGCGAAGGCCACGCCGAAGGTCCGCCACCCGCCGACCCACCTGGGCCGTCGCTCGGCGAGCAGGCCCATCAGTCCTCCTTCCAGGGTCGTGGCCAGGACGCCGAGCATGCCCAGGGAAGGCTCGACGCGGTAGACGTAGAAGAGTCCAGCGAGGAGGCCCGCGGCCAAGCCGATGCGGGTGCCTCCGAGGATCGCCGCCATCATTACGCCGATGCTGTGGATGTTGACGTGCACCCCCATCCACATCTCGCCCATCTTGGCGCCCCACATCGCCAGCAGGATGCCGAGGATGAGCGCGGCGACCCGGTCCCGTGGCTGGCCACCGACGCCCAGGAGGCGGTTGCGTAGGGGCGGTACCAACACGGACACGAGACCGGCCGTCGCCACGAGGCCGATCTTCTCCGCGATCTCGATGACGATCATGCGGACGTCCATGGGCCCCAACCATACCGCGGCTACGGCGGGAGGACCGCCCCCGAACAGTTCGCCCCAGTAGCGACGGTGACGGATCCCGGTCGCGAGGATCCCCCTGGGTGATTCGGCCGGGCGAGGAAAGCTCGAAGATTCTTGAGTGCGATGCGCTGCGCGGGAGCGTGCTCCCGGGCGTGAGGCGCGCTCACCGGCCGGTCGTGTGGCGGGGCGCGGAGCCGAGGGCTGGCGCGGATGCCTCCTCGCCCACTGCCCGGTCGACGGCCTCGCGGACGCGGCGCTCCAGCTCGATGCGCGGCTCTCGCTCCGCCCGTTGTGTGGTGAGCGGATAGCTCACGTCGACGACCCCTTCGAAGGGCGGCACCTCCAGGCCGTCGATGGCTGCCAGGAGGCATTGCCGGAGCTCGTCGCGGATCGCCCCTTCGACCTCGGCCCGCGCAACCTCCCGGTCCGCCAGTCGAAAGCGGAAGACCGCTCGCGTGGCGTAGTCCGGTCGTCCAGCCCGATCGCGGCGGAAGCAGCCGCGCGCGACGGGCACGATGCGTGCGCGGAGCATCTGCAGTAGTGTCTCGGCGGGGACGCCTCGGCCGCGGGGTTCTCCCGCACTTGCGCGGGGCTCCGTGGGGGGGCGCGGGCCGCAGTCGAGGGGCTCGGCCAGGGCGATGGGGGCCGTCGCGTCGCTCACCCCTCCGGCGCGCGTCGCCGGCCCGCGGGGGTGGCAGTCGGCCCGGCTGGGGACTTCGCGGTCCGCAGGGTGCACGGCGCTCAGGGGGCCCTCTCCGGCGAGCGAGCGGCCCCATGCTTCCAGCCACGGGCGCGGACCTCGTCGCCTTCGCTCGGGGTGCACCGGCCGTCCGTCCAGGAGAGCGAGCAGGGGAGCGTCGAGCACTCCCTCCCAGCGCAGCTCCTCGCCGGCGTAGAGGGGGCCGAGTCGATACGCGCGCCGTCCGAGGCGCAC
>JALVDI010000447.1 GCA_027009115.1 Polyangiaceae bacterium
CCACCGTCGCCTGCGCGAGCGCCGCGACGATCCGATTGCGCTCCAGGAAACGGTAGGCCTGGTTGCATCCATCGTCGTGCTCGCTGACCAGGGCACCGCTGCGCGCGATCTTCGCAAAGAGCCCCGCGTGCCCCGACGGGAACGCCTCACGCACCCCACCGGCGAGGACGGCGACAGTGTTCCCGGCGCCCAGCGCGCCTCGATGCGCCGCCGCGTCGATCCCCGCCGCGCCGCCGGAGACGACACAGACCCCCGCGGCGGCCAGCTCCGCCGCCATACGCCGCGCGAAGGCTTCGGCCGCGGCATCCGCGCGCCGGGTCCCTACGATCGCCACCCGCGGGGCAGGAGGGAGGCTCCCCGCAACGAAGAGTCGTGCCGGGACGCGCGCGAGCTCGTTGAGCTCTCGGGGCCAGCCGGGGGAGTCGGGGCGCAGCACGGTGGGGGGCTCGTCGAGGGCGATGGAGGTCACTCCCCGTCATCGACCTCCACCGACGGGGGTTTCCACTCCGCCGGGCAAGGCCGGCAACGCCACCGAAACCCAAAGTCGCTGCGGCTCGGGTCCAAGTCGACTCAAGGGGTGCGGATCAAGCCGGCCGACGCCCCGACACAACCGCCTCGCGACCGTCCGCAAAGAGCTGCACCTTGGGCTCGAGGCCCGCCTGTGCGAGGACGTCGGCGATCTCGTCGGGCCGCAGGAAGCGGTTGCCCTGCACGTGCTCGGCGAGGTTCTGAAACGCGAGCGGCCGCATGGACGGATGGGCCAACGCCGCACGTTCTCGGGGCCAGGCCGGCTCCCAGAACACAGCCCAACCGCCGGGTGCGAGGTGCTCTCGGAGGATGCGCAAGACGTTGTCCTTGTCGTCCCACACATGGTGGAGCGCGCGATTCATTGCGATGAGGTCGACGGGCTCGTCGACGGTGAACTCGTGCAGGTCGCCCTGACGAACCTCCACGCGCCCGCCGAGGCCCTCCGCATCGATGCGGGCCCGAGCGTCGGCGATGTTCGGCGCGAAGGAGTCGAGGCCGATGCCGCGCAGGCGCGGGTAGCGTGCGGCCAGCCGCCGGAGGTACCAGCCATTGCCGCAGCCAAGGTCGACAGCGACGCCCCCGCGGGCGTCCACCTCGGCGAAGGCGGGGACTGCCGGGAGGATCTGCGCTTCGAAGAGACGTCCGAACTGCGCCTCGAGCATGGGCCCGAACCAAGGGAGGAGGGTCTCGCGCTCGGCGAGGACCGCTTCACCGGGACGCTCTCCGCTCGGCATCAGGCCGCTCGCCCGCTCGGCAAAGTGAGCCCCGAGGACCGCGCCGACGGCGAAGGGCATCAGCGTGCCGGAGGCACTCGGCCGGAAGGCGTCGCCGACGGGAGTCAGCGCGAAGACATCGTGCGCGACCTCGCGCAGTAGCCCGAAAGCGAAGGCGGCGTCGCACCAACGCTGGACGTAGCCCAAGTCGCGCCCCGCCTGCCGGGCGAGCGCCTCGGCGGTGGCTTGCCGGAGGATCGCCAGCGCTTCGAAGAGGCCGTTGGTGACCCCGATGAACGCCAGGTTCAGTCGAGCGGCCCCTTCCATGCTGGCAAGAACGTCGCGACGGATGGTGTCGGTCTCCCCCATCTAGCCCCCCGAACGCGCCTTCTTGACGAACTCCGCCTTCAGCATGATCCCCACGCCGTCGATCTTGCAGTCGAGTTCATGATCGCCGTCGACGATGCGGATGTTCTTGACGCGGGTGCCGACCTTGAGCGAGCCGGCCCCGCCTTTCAGTCGGAGCGTCTTGACGAGGGTCACGGTGTCCCCGTCCCGAAGCACGGTGCCATTCGCATCGCGCACCTCGCGCGCTCGCGGCCATTCATGACCGCAGGTTGCGCATTCGTAGGAGTCGGGGGCTTCGAGCAGGTCCGTCATGGTGCAGACGGGGCACGCCTCGTCGGCGATGGCGTCGGTCATCGCTTCCCTGTAGCACGCTTCGAGTCACAAGGGCCCAGGCGCCGGCCGGTCAGGTCGAGGTGGGGGTCAGCTTCGAGATCAACGCCGACGGAATCGTGGAGCGGTTCAGGCGAAGGATGTCAGGCGAAGGATGTGGGGCCGCTGGCTGCGTATCGAGCCGGCCATCGCCCTCACCGAGGAGCTCTTGCGCTGGGTGGAACCGAACGAACCGGAGGAACCCTCCCTGCACGCTGCTTTCTTGACCCTCGGCGCCGCTCGGGACGCAGGATGGGCTCGCGGTGCCCCTCGACCCACAGCTTCTTCCGTGGCTGCTCGTGGCCAGCCTGGGCCTCTTGTGGGCGGTCCAGTCGCTCCGGCTGTGGTGGATCCGTCGGCGCCCCACGCGCCGCCTGCGGGCTGCCGCACGCCGTGGAGCCCGCGGTGAGCGAGCGGCGGAGCGGCTGCTGCGAGCCCGTG
>JALVDI010000448.1 GCA_027009115.1 Polyangiaceae bacterium
GGGATGGCCACGGACGCGAGCGACGCCGAGGCCACGCGCTGCGACGTCGTCGAGCTCGACCTCCCGATGGACTTCATTGCGACGGCGCGGCCCGTCTCCGTCGAGGTGAGCGACGAGGGCTTCACCGTCGCCTACCGGCGCACCGGTGACGACGGAGACGTGTACCTCTCGCGGGTTGGTCTGGGCCCTGCGGAGACGAACGTCGTGACCGAGCCGCTCGTGGCCGAACCGGGCACGGCCACCAACGTGATTGTGAACGGCGGCATGGCGGTCTGGGAGGACGACCTCAACGAGCGCGTCGAGAAGACCATCCGCGCCTACCCGGTGCGTCCCGCGGCCGGCGACACGATCCTCGATGTGACCTCGCGGACCGGCGACGCCCGCGCGCCGGTCGTGGCGCGCTTCGAAGGCGGCAACTGGATCTTCGGTTACTTCGAGAAAGCCGGCGAACAGTGGAACGTGACCGTGCGGAGCTGGGACGGGACGACCCTCGGCAACCCGCAGGTGCTCGACACCGTGGGCCAGGTCGGGCAGCTCAGCTTGGCGCAGGCGGGCGACCAGATGATGGCGGCGTGGCAGCAGGGCGACCGGAGCGGCGGCGACATCTGGCTGCGCCCCTTGGACACGAGCGCGCGGCCCACCGGACCGGGCCAGATCGTCTCGACCGAGGGCAACGCCGTCGGGCCCGTGCAGCTCGCCTTCCACGACAACGGCGGCGCGGTCATCTTCGAGGTCTCCGTCAGCGGGCGCCCGGAGGTCCGTTCGCGGCTGCTCCACCTCGACGGCTCGCCCAAGCGCGCCGAGCAGGTCGTCTCCCTCGCGCCTCCGCAGGGGCGCAACGCCGCGCTCATCACTTACAGTGGCGGCTTCGCCTCGGTCTACCACGAGCGCCTCTTGGGCGGCGGCGTGCCGGAGTCCGTGAAGCTCAACTTCATCCACGGCAGCGACGGTGACGTGGTCTTCGAGCTTCCCCTGGGCAGTGCGGGCTTCGACGACGGACTGCCGGGTTTGGCCGTGTCGGCCGACGGCGTGATCGTGGCGGCTTGGGCCCAGGTGCTGCCGGAGGGTACGAAGATCCGCGCGGTGAAGATCGCGTGCCCGGTGGCTTGGCTCCAGTGCAGCCCGCCGGAGGGGGCGTGAACGCCCGCGCGTGCCTGGCGCTCCTGGCGGCGGTCGGCTGCGGCGACGACTCCGTGCCGCCGCCGGTGCCAATGGACGTCGGCACACGGGACGCCGCCCGCCGCGACGGAGGAGGAGCCGACGCCAACCGTCCGGACGGCGACCGGCCCGACGTGATGCGCCGCGACACCGGTGCGCCCCTCGACGTCGGCTTCGATTCGGCGGTCACGGTGATGGACGCGGCCCCAAGCGAGGACCCTTGCGAGGGCTACGTCGAGCCCGGCTGCGGGGGGGGCTGTCCGCTGGGCACCGTGTGCGCCGACGACGTCTGTGGCGGCCGTGCTTGTGTGCCCGGCCGGCCGTGCTTGGTGGCCGCCGACTGCGGTGGCGCCGAGTGTGTCGGGGCCGACCCCGCGGGAGATGTGCGGGGCATCTGCGCGGCTTCGATGGGGCCCTGCGGTAGCTCGCTGGATTGTCCGATGGGTTTCGCCTGCGAGGACGGTAGCTGCGTCAACCGTCGCATCCCGTGCTTCGTCGTCGCCGACCGCTGCCCACGCGGCTACGTGTGCGCCATGGACCCGGGCGACGCGAGCGAATTCTGCGTGCCGGCAATGGTGCGCTGCACGTCGGACGCGCAGTGCGAAGTGGGGCTCCGCTGTCGGGACGTCGACGGTGACGGCCTGCAGGAGTGCATCGGCAGCGAGCTGTGCGAGACGAACGCCGACTGCCGCGACGAGGGGCGCTGCGGCGTGGAGCCGAGCTCGACGACGAGCGCTTGCATGCTCGACGGCGCGTGCGGCGGCGACTCCGGCTGCGCGCCGGATCGGCACTGCGTGGACCTGACGGGCGGCGACGCAGCGCCGCGGTGCGAGCTGTCGGGCTCGTGCGCATCGAACGCGGACTGTCCGGAGGGCCAGGTGTGCGCGGCTCCAGCGCTCGGCTTGGCTCCCACCTGTCTCGGAGGGGTGTGATGGGACTCGGAACGAGGTTCGGGACGAAGGCGCGCGTGCTCGCGCCGCTGGCGATGGCTGTGTCCCTCGTTGCGCTTGGCTGCAACGCGGGGCTGGATCCGACGGCCGCCGCCTGCGCGGGGCCCGAGGAGGACTGTGCCTGCGGGCAGGAGGGGCAGGAGATCCCCTGCTACGGCGAGGCGGAGTTCGCCGACGGCAATATGGTCTGCCACGTGGGCCGGCGCGTCTGCGCGGGCGGCGCCTGGACGGCTTGCCTGGACATGGAGACCGAGGTCCGCGAGATGTCCTCGGCGCTCATCGAGGGACCAGCGGCGTGCAACCCCTGCAACCCCAACTGCCAGGTCAACCGCGACCGCCCCAACGACGCCGACCTGAACCCGGGCAACTCGACCGACGTCGCCTACGACCCCTCGACCGGCGGCATCCGGCCGGTGCCCAACACCACCACGACCATGACCGGCGGCACCGGGCCGACGAACGGCGACCCCTGGGACCTCACGGAGGGTGAGGCGGAGGGCCTCACCATCGACCCCTCGGACGGAGCGTTGATCCTGGACTCGTCGGCCTACGACCCGGACTTCATCTGGATCGCCAACACGGGCGACGGGACCATCTCCAAGTTCAACATCTACACGGGCAACGAGGAGGGGCGCTACTACCCCGGCCCCTGGGGCTCCGGAAACGATCCGTCCCGCACGTCGATCAACACGACGGGAGACGCCTTCGTGGCCGGCCGCAACGGCATCTTCGTGTCGCGTATTTCGGCGAGTGGCCATCGCGGCGGCTGCCCGGACACGAACGGCGATGGGGTCATCACCACCTCCGAAGACCTCAACGGCGACGGACGCATCAGCACGAACCTGGCGGACGGGGAGCTCTTGGCCTTCGGTCAGGACGACTGCCTGCTGTGGCACCGGGACCTGCGCGACATCTTCCCCAGCGGAAAGGTGCGCGCGGTGGCGGCTCAGGACATCATCGACCCCATCGCGGGCACCGTGGAGGAGTACGTCTGGGTTGGCGGCTGCTACGACCGCAAGATCGCGCAGCTCGACGCGCGGACTGGTGGTACCCTCGTCACCGCGAGTACCGGGCGCTGCACCTACGGTTTCGCCCTCGACCGCGATCAGAACCTGTGGATCTCGACGATTAGCACGACGCTCCAGCGGGTGGACACGACCCGCTGCAACGGCGCCGTCGGGTGCCCGGGCTCTTGGTGCAACGGCGACACAGCGAGCTGCGAGGCGGCGATCAAGCAGAACATCCCGCTGCCGCGCCGCAGCTACGGCATCACCGTGGACTTCAACCAGCGGGTCTGGCTTGGCGGTCAAGGCGACGCGATGGTCTACGACCGCTCCCAGCCCTACGGGAGTCGGGCGCGGAACCTCGGGACGAGCGGCGCCGGCGGCTGGCGCGCCGGCATCACCGCGGACGCGCAGAACAACGTCTGGACCACGGGTTCCTCCGGCGTGTGGCGTATCGACGGCAACAACCCCAGCAATCAGATCTTCATCCCGCGGACCGCGGCGAGCACCAACGCCCGCGGCTGGGGTGCCGCGGTCGACTCGCAGAACCAGGCGTGGATCATCAACCGCTGGAACAACCGCGCCCACGTCTTCGTCCCGGCGGGGGGGCCGGCGACCGGGCTGAACAATTACTCCGTGCGCGTCGAGGCGACCTCGATCCGGAGCCCCTACACCTACTCGGACATGACCGGCTCCCAGCTTCGCCTGGCGGCGGCCAACCGGGGCACGTACTACGCGACCCTCGAGGGCTGCACGACGGGAATACCGCGGTGGGAGCAGCTCGACTTCAACGCGACGACCCCGCCGGGGACCTACGTGCTCTTCCGGGTGCGCGTCGCGAACACGCTCATCGATCTGGCCAGCGCTGGCTGGGCGGCGGTGGGCATCGTGCCGCCGGGGACCTCGCCCATGGACGCAGGCAACGCGCTTCTCCTCGCCGGGGAGAGCCCCCTCGGACGCTACGCGCAGATCGAGCTGACGCTCATCTCGACGGTGGGCGATCCGACCATGGTCGTCACGCCGCGGGTCTACGGCTTCGGGTTGAGCCACACCTGCATCGAGACCACCGTCGGACGCTACCGCCGGATGTACGACGCGACGGTCAACTGCGACATCCCCGGCGCCGACCGCCCGGTGTGGGGACGCTTCGACTACTGGAGCATCGTCCCGGCGACGACCTCCATCGCCTTCGAGGTGCGCACTGGGCCCGATCCGGCGACGACGAGCGCCTCGATGCCCGCGATCTGGAACGTCCCGCCGAACCCGGAGAACGGCGGCTTCGATCTCGGGACCTTCCTCGCCGGCAACGGGATGCCCACGAACGAGCCCTACGTCGAGGTCACCGCCGTGCTCAACTCGAGCGTCACGGAGCGCCCGACGCTCATCGGCTTCGACACGACCTACGACTGCGTACCCATGGAATAGGACGCGGTCCCTACGTGCACGGCGGCTCGGGCTTCGGCTCGGGTCGTTCGTGCGTGCGGGGGCGAGCGAAGCGGAAACAACGGTTTGCGGGCGGCGGCCGCCCTTCTAAGCTCCCCCTACCTCGTGAGCGAAGGGTCTCCCAAGAGCGACAAGGGCCTATTCGGACTCCCCTGGCGCCAGTGGCCGTGGTGGCTGGTGGGGGCCGTGGCGCTCATGGAAGTCGTCGGGCATTCGGTCGTCCGAAGCCGCGTGCCCCCGGACGCCGATTGGGCCGCCGCCGCGAACTTCCTCCATGACCACTACGAGCAGGGAGACGCCTTTGTTGCCGCGCCCTCCTGGGCCGACCCGCTCATGCGTCTGCACGTGGGCGACCTCATCGAGCCCAAGGCGGCGGCCCGCGCCGATCTGGCGCCCTTCGAGCGGCTCTGGGAGGTGAGCATCCGGGGCCACCGAACCGACCTCCTCGACGCAGCGCCAAGCCTGGAGCGTGCCTTCGGCCGCGTTCGGGTCCGTCGCTTCGACCTCGGTCCGAGCCCCGTGCTCTACGACTTCGTCGATCACATCGGCGAGGCGCACGTCCGTGCCGGCGATCGCCCGTGCCGATGGCAGCGCATGGCCCCCTCCCCCCAAGGTGGACTGTGGCGCGGGCCCTTCTGGCCTGCGGAGCGGCACTTCTGCGGTCCGCGACCTTGGCTCTGGGTGGGCGAGACGATCCTCGAGGACTTGCATTTCGCGCCGAGGCGCTGCGTCTGGCAGCACCCTGCGCAGGGGGTCCCGATCCGGGCGACGTTCCGCGACGTGCCCCTCGGCGAGCGGCTGGTGATCCACGGGGGGCTCTACTACGCCCACGAGCGGGAAGGGACGCGCCCGCCCGTCACGGCGCGGGTGCTCGTCGACGAGGTTGAGATCGGACGCCTGGTACACCGCGACGGCGACGGGTGGAAGGGCGTCGAACTCGACCCCGATCCCCTCGGGAGCGGTCTCGTGCGGGGCGAGGTCACCATCGAAGTGGTCGCCGACGACCCGGACATGCGCAGCCTGTGCTGGGCGGCCTCGACGCGAGGCCCACGGCGGGAGGTCGAATGAAGCCTCGGATCGGTTGGCGCGACCATCTGCTCGGCCTGGCCCTTGCGTCGGCTTATGTCGCGCTGCTCATGGCGACCGCCGGCGACCTCGCGATGTCGCGGGACGAGAGCTTCTATGTCGTCGCCGCGCAGGACTATGGGCGCTGGTTCGAGCTCTTGGCGGAAGACCCCGAGCGCGCCCTCCAGGACGAGGTGCGCGACCGTGCCTGGGACTACAACCACGAGCACCCGGGGCTGGCCAAGTCGCTCTTCGCCCTGAGTTGGCTCGCGCACCGGAAGTGGGACCTGTTCCCGACGGACTCGATGGCGTTCCGGTTCCCGGGGATGGCGAGCGCGGGCCTCTTGCTGTGGCTGATCTACCTCTTTGGCGCGCGTGTCTTCGGGCGGCAGGCCGGGGCCTTCGCCGCCGCAGCCTATGCGCTCATGCCGCGGCCCTTCTACCACGCACACCTGGACTGCTTCGACGTGCCGATCGTGCTGGCGACGACGTTCACCGTCTACGCTTATTGGCGGTCGCTAACGAGCCGCACGTGGGCGGTGTGGACCGGCGTCGCCTGGGGCTTGGCGCTCGCGACCAAGCACAACAGCTGGGTGCTGCCGGGCATCTTCCTCATCCACTTCGTGTGGATGACCCTCGGCAACCGCCGGCTGAAGAGGGCGGGCATTCCGCGCGCCGCCGAGGTGAATCCGAGGCCTTGGTGGATGATCTCGATGGCGCTGCTCGGTCCGCCGATCTTCGTCGCCACGTGGCCGTGGTTGTGGAGCGAGGAGCTGCTCCCGCGCTTCGGGTGGTACGTGCGCTTCCACGTCAGCCACGTCTATTACGACATGGCCTATTTCGGGACGAACTACTTCCAGCCACCCTTCCCGATCAGCTACCCGTTCGTGATGACCCTCTTCACGGTCCCTCTGGTGCTGCTCGTGCTCTGCGGCATCGGGGTCGGGATGCGCGCGAGGGCCATGCTTCCCGTGTCCCTGGCCGAGCGCCTCTGGCCGGGTGGCCGGGCGGTCCCTGACGCGGCCTTCACCGACGTGCTGCTCATGGGGTGTTTGCTTGCGCCGCTCGTGATGATCGCCTTGCCTTCGTCGCCGATTTTCGGTGGAACCAAGCACTGGTTCCCGTCCTATCCCTTTGTCGCGATCTACGCGGGCCTCGGCTTCACCCGGACGGTTCAGGCGTTCCGACGCGGGCTCGGCCGGCGGCTTCCGGCGGCGCGCTACACTGCACCAGCGCTGGCTTCGGTGGTCGCGCTGCTGCCGCCGGCCCTCGAGACCATCCACAGCCACCCTTTCGGGCTGTCGCACTACACCTTCGCTGCCGGTGGCGTGCCCGGCGCTGCCGACTACGGCATGAATCGGCAGTTCTGGGGGTTCACGACCGGAAGCCTGACCGAGTTCTTCGCCGAGCGAATGCCCGAGGGAGGCAGCGTCTTCCTGTGCGACACGACGGCGCAGGCCTGGGAGATGCTGCGCCGCGACGGAAAGATCCCGCCGAACATCCGTGGCACCTTCGACCTCGCCCGCGCAGACTACGTCATGGTGCACATCGAGCATCACTTCGTGGAGGTCGACTACCAAGCGTGGGCGGCTTTCGGTGTGACCCAGCCGGTGCACGTGCTGACCTACGACGGAGTCCCTCTCGTGACCGTCTACGAAAACCCCCGGCGGAGGCCTCGATGAGCCCGCGCGCCCTCACGTCCCTCGCCGCGATGCTGCTGATGGTCGCTTCCTGCGGTGAGGACGACGACTTCGCGCGGAGCTGCCGGGGGAAGGCCGTTCCGAACTGTCTACCTTACGAGGTCGCGATCCTGGAGAGCGCGTCGCTAACGCCGGCCGCCGTGCCCGTGGGAGACCCCACCGCTCGGGTCGACATCCGCGTGGAGCTCTCCCGATGCGAGGCCTTCGAGCGGAACCATGAGGTGACCCTGCAGATCCGCACCCTCGACGAGTCGCCGCGGATCTTCGATCTCGTCACGGTGCGGGACGACGGGCGTGAGGGGGACACGGCGGCCGGCGACGGACTCATTGAGAAGAACCTGGAGAACCCCTTCTTCGGGCCGGAGATCCCGGCCGACGCGGACGTCGTGCTGCGTTGGCAGGCGCGGGCGCCGCGGGACTGTTCGAGCGGGAGCTGCGTCGGTGGAACGTGCCGCAGCGAGATCCTGGAGACGCCCTACCACACGGGCCCGCGGCCTGTCCCCGAGGGCTGACGTCGCGCCCTCAGTGCGCTTGCTCTTCGGCGTTCGGGTCGCGCCGAAGCCCGCGGGCGAGCCGGAGCAGACTTTCGGCCAGGGCGATGGCGATGTAGCAGGCCAAGAGCCACACGAGGGCGAACGAGACGTGGTAGCGCTGCGCGATGAAAACCGTCGACCCGATCGCCACAGCCATGAACACCAGGGTGCGACGGTTCAGCCGCAGGTCCTTGAAGGAGCGGAACCTGATCGTGCTGACCATGAAGAAGCTCAACGCGAGGACGACGGCGAGGATCAGCCCCGGAGAGCCCAGGACATCGCGCAGAGCGGTTTCGCGGGCGGCGGTGTTGGCGACGACGAGCGAGATGAGGATGCCGGCCGCCGCAGGGATCGGGAGGCCGACGATGTACTTGCCTGGCTTCTTGGGGGCGCCGCTCTCGCCCATGGTCAGCACGTTGAAGCGCGCCAGGCGGATGGCCCCGCAGGCGATGTAGCCGAAGCAGCAGAGCATCCCGAGCAGGCCGAAGACATCGAGGGACCAGCGGTAGACGAGCACGGCGGGTGCGACGCCGAAGCTGATGACGTCCGCCAGTGAATCGAGCTGCACGCCGATCGCGCTTTGGGTCTTCGTGAGGCGCGCGACGCGCCCGTCGATGGTGTCGAAGAACATCGCGAAGATGATCAGGAGCGAGGCACGATAGAAGTCGTCGCTCGTCGCCTCCGGGCTCGAGCAGGTGAGGATCGCGTAGTAGCCGCACAAGACGCTCGAGAGCGTGAAGAGGTTCGGCAGGATGAAAAGCGTCTTGCGTAGGTCGACCTTCACCGCGGCGTCCTCGTTCGCGCGCGGCACCCTTCGCGTCGCCCGCGCCCAGACAGAAGCTAGGGCAACGCCCCCTTGGTGTCCAGCGAGGCACTGAAATCATTGAGGTTCTTCCGAGCCTTGACCAAGTTTGACGGGCGCGGGGCCCGACCGTCTATGCTCGCTCGCCATGGTCCGAGAAGAAGAGGCGCTCGAGTATCACCGCCGGGGCCGGCCCGGGAAGATCGAGGTCGTCCCCACCAAGCCGGTCAACACACAGCGGGACCTCTCGCTGGCCTACTCGCCGGGGGTCGCCGAGCCCTGCCGCGCGATCGCAGCCGATCCATCGAAAGTCGACGAGCTGACGGTTCGGCGCAACCTGGTCGCCGTGATCACCAATGGGACCGCGGTGCTCGGCCTCGGCGACATCGGGCCCCTCGCCGCCAAGCCCGTCATGGAGGGCAAGGCCGTCCTGTTCAAGAAGTACGCGGATATCGACGTCTTCGACATCGAGGTGGCCGCCAACGATCCAAAGGCC